>NZ_JAAGPE010000117.1:0-27570 GCF_017104605.1 Burkholderia sp. Ac-20384
TATCGGCCTCACCGCGCCCGACGACATCTGGCGCCGGCTGGGCAACCGCCTGCGCGCGCGCGGCGCCGGTGCGCCGTCCGGCTATGCCGATCCGCAAGGCGCGCTGCCGCTGCGCGAAGCGATCGCCGACTACGTGCGCCGCTCGCGCTCGGTGCGCTGCGATGCCGGCCAGGTCGTGATCACGAGCGGCACGCAGCAGGGGCTGCATCTCGCGAGCCAGGTGCTGCTCGGCGCGGGCGATCAGGCGTGGGTCGAGAATCCGGCCTATCGCGGGATCACCGCGCTGCTCGACAGCACCGGGCGGCGCGACGCGATGGTGCGGGTGCCGGTCGACGCCGACGGCATCGACGTCGAGGCCGGCATCCGTCTCGCGCCCCATGCGCGGGTCGCCTTCGTCACGCCGTCGCATCAGTATCCGCTCGGCATGCCGCTCAGCATGGCGCGGCGCAATGCGCTGCTCGCGTGGGCGCGTGCGCAGCGCGCATGGGTGGTCGAGGACGACTACGACAGCGAGCTGCGCTACGAAGGCCATCCCTTCCCGTCGCTGCAGGGGCTCGACCCCGACCGCGTGATCTACCTCGGCACGTTCAGCAAGATCCTGTTTCCGTCGCTGCGGCTCGGCTACGTGATCGCGCCCGACGATCTCGTGCCCGCATTCTGCGGCGCCCGCGCGCTGATGGATCGTCATGTGCCGACCGCCGACCAGCACGTGCTGGCCGCGTTCATCGCGGAAGGTCATCTCGACCGCCACATCCGCCGCGTGCGCGGCGTATATGCGGAGCAGCGCGCGCTGCTGATCGATACGCTCGGTGCGCGGCTGCCGCGCGAACGCGCGTGGGTGCAGCCGGGCGATCAGGGGATGCACGTCGTGCTGTGGCTCGCGGAAGGGATCGACGATCTCGACGTGGTCGAGCGTGCTGCGCAAGCCGGCGTCGCGGTGCGTGCGGTGTCGCCGATGTTCGCGCCGGGTACGGCCCGCCCGGGGCTCGTGCTGGGCTTCGGCGGGTTCGGCCGCGCGCAGATGGAGGCGGCTGCGCAGCGGTTGGCGGATGTGGTTGCGTCAGTGGAGTCTTGATCAGCGCGCATGTCCGGCGCCATTCCAGGCCGCGTCGGCCAAGGCCAAAAGTTTGCTGGCAGGCGCCGAAAGAGGTGTCGACATGTTATGAATCGCCAGAGTGTTAAACCATATCGGTTCGTCGACCTCGACGAACCTCACGCCGTGCCAGTCGAACATCTCGACGGAAAGCGGATCAACGAGCCCTATGCCTGCACCATGACACACCATGGAAGCAACGGTCAGCGTGTAGGCGGCCTCGATGACGACATTGAGTTTCTTGCCCCGATTCGCCAGCATCGCGTCGAGTTGACGGCGTGACGTATCTTTCGACGGCAACGCAATGAACGGGTAGTCCACCAGATCGAACAGCGAAACGCGGGATCGTTGCCCAAGGACATGATCCGCTGGCACCGCAAGTACTGCTCGCCGCCTTGCGATTGATCGGGCGACCAATCCATGCGTATCGATCAGTTCGGCGGCAAACCCTACGTCACATTGCCCGCTCGCAACACGCTCGCGCACCTCCTGGGACGAGTGAATTTCATAGCGAATAAGCAGATCCGGCAAGTCGCATCTCAATTGCGTGATCAAAGCAGGCAACGGCCCGTACCCCAGCGCGGGCAGACTCGCAATCGTCAGGATTCCGCTCCGCCCTTCCCGCAGACTGGTTGCCCGCTCCCGGATCACATCCATCCCGGCGAACATGCGCTCGACTTCGATCAACAGCGCCTTGGCCTCCGGCGTCGGGCGCAGCCGCGCACCATCCCTGTCGAACAACTTGAGGCGCAACGTCGCTTCCAATTGGCTGACGAGTCGGCTGATCGCCGATTGCGACGTGTGCATCAGATCCGATGCGCGGGTCGTCGTACCGGTCGTCATGACGGCCCTGAAAGCTTCGAGTTGGCGTGGATTCATCGACATCACCTATATCAATGGCGACTACCTGCAAGTCAAAACTGCATTGGGAACAACGTATCTGATCACGCATTATCTACGCGTCAAGTATCCATTATTGATATAGATCGGCCAACCAGGTCGACATGACTGAGAGGGCTTGTCGAATCGACAAGCCATGCTGACTCCCCGAGGACTGGTCCCATGAGCGTATGTATCGACGAAACGGAAATGCTTCGACTTTTCCGCGGTTCCGTTCCGCCGCGCCTGTGTTGATGCGGATGGGCTGTGGCAGGTTCCACGCGTGCCGCTTGAGGATCATCGCAAGCTGTCACTCATCCATTGCCTCGGGCAATGCTTCGACCTGCAGATGCCGCATGCACGCGCCCTGCTTTCAAATTACGAATCCGCCATATAGCGCTTCATCAGGGAAAAAGGAGCTGGCAATTGTCATCCGACCATCCTTCAAGAAACCACACAGGCACAGGCGGCAACGATCTACCGCCAATGGTCAACAACCTGTGGAAAAGCGGAGTCCTGCTAGCCGTCCTGGCCTCCTTCACCTTCAGCATCATGAATGCACTGGTAAAGGAACTCAGTGCGACACTGCCACCGGCCGAAATCGGCTTCTTTCGCGGCGTCATTGGTGCGGCGCTCGTGTATTTATTGATGCGGCGCGAGAGCGTGCCGTTCTCCCGCAATGACCTGTCCATGCTTGTCGTGCGCGGCTTGCTCGGTGCGTTCTATCTCGTCTGCTACTTCTATGCGATCGCGCACATTCCGCTCGCCGATGCGAGCATCCTCGCGCACCTCTCCCCGGTGTTCATCATCCTGCTCTCGGCCATCTTTCTGAAAGAGCACATACCCAGACAGGTGTGGTTGCTGCTCCCAGTCATCCTCGCCGGTGCCGTCTTGATCGTCAAACCCTACCAATACTCGAGTTACTCGATCTATGCCGGACTCGGCCTGTTGAGTGCGGTGTTTGCGGGGGGCGCACACGTCGCCATTCGCCAGCTCAGCATCAAGCATCATGCGTACGAGATTGTTTTCTACTTTCTGGCCATTGCGGCACTCGTGTCTGTTCCGCTGATGTGGAAGGATTTTGTCTGGCCGGATACGCCGCGCCAATACGGCCTCTTGCTGGCACTCGGGGGCGTTTCGCTGTTCGGGCAATTGTTTCTCACAAAGGCGTTTACACATGAAAGGGCATCGGTCGTCGCGATAACACGCTACATCGGCATCGTTTTCAATGCGTCATGGGGATGGATTTTCTGGCATGAATCGATGGACGTTGGATCAATCGCCGGCGGCATCCTGATCATCGTTGCCTGCATCAATTTGTCCCGACTCAAAACCTGAATCGTTGGGATGACACCCTTGCGCCAGGACGAAGCACGCATCGCGGGCGCGAGGCCGCGCGACGATTCGCGGACGTGGTTTTGTCAGCGGAATCGCGGCCGCGCGTGCCGTAAAAGGTTGTCGGCGGGCAACAAACGTAATCGTCTGTAAATCCTGCAAGCAAACGGCCGTTTTCACGGCCGGCACTCCTGCGCCGTTTGCTAGGATCGCGCCTCTTCCATCCGCGCTCCTGCCGCCTTGAACCGCTTCGTGCCGCTTCTCCGAAATGCGTGGCTCCGTTGCCGCGCCCGCGTCGCACCGTTCGCCGCTGCCTGCGGCGCGCGCCTCCGCGCGCTGGGCGCCGGCGTGCTGCATCGCCTGCGCCATCCGACGCGCCGCGGCGTCGCGCTGACACTCGCCGCGATCCCGGTGCTCGGCCTGCTGGTGCTGCTCGCATTCGTCCCGTTCACGCCGAGCATCGGCGACATCCGCAAGGCGCGCATCGACCGCCCCGCGCGCGTGCTGTCCGCCGACGGCCAGCTGATCGCCGAGTTCCGGCCCGTCAACCGCGAATGGGTGCCGCTCAAGCAGATCTCGCCGCACATGGTCGACGCGTTGATCGCGACCGAGGACCACCGTTTCTACGCGCATCACGGCATCGACTTGCGCCGCACGATCGCAGCCGGCCTGCATACGTTCTCCGGCGACCGCCAGGGCGGCTCGACGATCACGCAGCAGCTCGCACGCAACCTGTATCCGGATGAAGTCGGCCGCGCGCCGACGCTCACGCGCAAGGTGAAGGAGCTGATCACCGCATTCAAGATCGAGTCGGTGTACAGCAAGGACGAGATTCTCGAGACCTACCTGAACACCGTGCCGTTCCTGTACAACGCGTACGGCGTCGAAATGGCCGCGCGTACCTACTTCGGCAAGTCGGCCGACCAGCTCGACATCGTCGAAAGCGCGACGCTGGTCGGGATGCTGAAGGGCAACAGCTACTACAACCCGGTGCTGAACCCGGAGCGCGCGGTGCAGCGGCGCAACATCGTGCTCGACCGGATGGCGCAGATGCACATGCTGACGCCGCAGCAACTCGCGAAACTGCAGCGCCAGCCGCTGCGCGTCGACTTCGAGCCGCAGTCGGGGCAGCCCGGCCTCGCCCCGCACTTCGCGGTGCAGTTGCGCAAATGGCTGATCGCGTGGGCCGATCGCAACAATTACGATCTGTACTCCGACGGACTCGTCGTGCGCACGACGCTCGACGCGCGGCTGCAGGACATGGCGACACAAGCGCTGACGCGGCAGACCGAACGGCTGCAGGCGATCGCCGACAGCGCCTGGCGCGGCCCGTCCGGCTGCGGGCTGCGCAACGACCTGTTCCGCGGCTTCATCCGCCAGACACCCGAGTATCGCCAGGCCCGCGACACGGGGCTTGCCGATGTGCCGGCGCTGAAGCAGCTCGGCGCCAACCGGGAATTCATGCGCACGCTGTGCGAGCGCAAGACGCAGGTGCAGGCCGGTTTCGTCGCGATCGATCCGCGCAACGGCGCGATTCGCGCGTGGGTCGGCAGCCCCGATTTCGGCAGCGAACCGTTCGATCACGTGTCGCAGGCGCGGCGCCAGCCCGGCTCGACGTTCAAGCCGTTCGTCTATGGCGCCGCGTTCGCGGACGGCATGCGGCCGGGCGATACGTTCGTCGACCGCCCCGTGGCGATCCCGATCGACGGCCGCGCGGTCTGGCGCCCGACCGATGCCGAGCCGCCGACCGATGAGCCGATGACGCTGCGCGACGCACTCGCGCTGTCGCGCAACCGCATCACCGCGCAGGTGATGCGGCACGAAGGCGCCGCGAAGGTCGCACAGCTCGCCCGCGCGATGGGCGTGCGCGAGAGCCCGCTCGACGCAGTGCCGTCGCTCGCGCTCGGCACGAGCCCCGTCACGCTGAAGGAGATGGTGTCCGCGTACGGCACGATCGCGAACCGCGGCGTGTACGTCGCGCCGCAGATGATCACGCGCATCGAGGATCGCGACGGCAAGGTGCTCGCCGCCTTCGACAGTGCGCCGCCCGAACGTGCATTGCCGGAGCCTGCGGCGCAGACGCTGGTCGACGTGATGCGCGACGTCGTCGATCGCGGCACCGGCGCCGACATCCGTTCGCGCTACGGAATCCGCGTCGACGTCGCCGGCAAGACGGGCACGACGCAGGACAACGCGGACGGCTGGTTCATCCTGATGCATCCGCAGCTCGTGGCCGGCGCGTGGGTCGGCTTCGACGACGGCAGCGTGACGCTGCGCAGCGACTACTGGGGCGCGGGCGCACACAGCGCACTGCCGATCGTCGGCACGTTCTACGATGCGGCGCTGCGCGCGCGAGCGATCGATCCGCACGCGCAGTTCTCGCCGGACTTCCGGCCGCGCAGCGCACCGGCGCCGCGGCGACGTGCGCCGCATCCGGGCCTGTTCGACTGGCTGAGGTTCTTCCGCTGATCGGGATGCCGGCGGGCCACGCCGGCATCCACGACAGCGGCCCCGCCTAACGAAGCGTCGTCGTCGCTTGCCCGTCCGCGTACAGCCATACCGGCACGCCGTCGTCGCGCAACGCGGCGACCGGTTCGCCCAGGCTCCAGTTCTGCGCGACCGCGACACGGCGGACGAACCACGGCATCAGCATCGCGTGTCCGGCGGCGTCGCGATCGTCGTCGAACAGCGCATCGTCGCCGATCCGTGTGTAACGCGCCGGATGCAGCACGGTGCCGTCCGCGCGAAGCACCGTCGCCCGCACATCGTTGCCGCCCTCGTCCTGCACACAGGCCAGCCAGCCGTGATCGGCGCCCCAGAACAGGCCGGCCACGTCGTCGTAGCGCCCCTGCGCGACCGTCGCGCCTGTCTCGAGATCGCAGATCGCGAGCTGCGCCGGCTCGCCCGGCAGGACGCCGATCGCGTAACGCGCGAACAGCTCGCCCGGTACGGCTTCGTCATCGGGCAACCACGGCAATGCCCCCATGTTGACGAAGTCGAACGGCGTCAGCACGCGGCCCTGCCCGTCGACGATCGAGCAACGCCCGTCGTCGCGCCGGACGATGTGGCGGACCGCACCGAGCTCGGTCAGCATGTCCGTGCGTTCGTCGTCGGTCAGCCTCGCGACTTCCGCGTAATGCGGCGCGACGACGACCCGGCCCTTCGCATCGACGAGCCCGACGTGACCGTTGCGCCGCGCGAGAAAGGCGCCGCATTCGGACGACCATTCGAGCGCATCCCACTCGGGCTGCGCGCGCCATTGCCCGTCGCGCCCGATCAGCCCCCACCGCCCGCCTTCGGATACCGCCGCGACGGTGCCGTTCTCGAATTCATGCGCATCGTCGAAACGCGGCGGAATCACCCACGCACCGTGCGTATCGACGAAGCCCCAGCGGCCGTCCAGGCTCGCGGATGCGACCCCGCCGGTGAAATCGCCGAAATCGTCGAGCGACGGTTCGAGCACCCACGTGCCGTCCGTGCGCACGAGTCCGAACCGCTCGCCGACGCGCACGCAGGCGACGTCGCCGCTGAAATCCCACACGGCGTCGAATGACGGTTCGCGCACGATCCGCATCTCGTCGCCGTCGCGGTCGACATCGCCATCGGCGAACAGCAGGCCGACCTTCCCGTCGCGCGCGGCCCACAGCAACCGGTCGTCGCGCGCGCCGCTCGTCCACAGGTTCGTCCACTCGGGCGGCACGATCACGTGCCATGCGTCGTCGGTTTCACGCCGCACGCCCCACAGGCCGTTGCGTGCGCGAAAGCTGAACGTGCCGTAGCCGAGCCAGTTGCCGTGCACTTCGCCGGCATCGAACATCTCGGCAAACGTCACGCCGCGCGGCGGCTCCTGACGGATGAAATAGTGATGCGACATGCAGCCGAACCCGAAGCCCCACGCCCAATCGCGCCAGTCGGGCGGCGACCCGATCTCGAGCGCCACGCGCACGCCACGCACGTCGCGGAAGTCCATGCAGTTCGCGACCTGCCACCACAGGCGCGTGCAGGTATCGCGCTCCTGGTCGATGTAGTCGTCCGGATCGCCGCCGTCGAGCCACGACAACTCGTCGAGATTCGCGGAAAACCGGGGGGCGCCGTGCGCATCGCCAAGCGCGTCGATCGACTCGCCGAGATGACGTACGACCGCATCGAACTGGCGCGCGAGCGCCGGATCGTCACCGCGCAGCGGATTCGCGACGACGAACGACGCGAGCCGGCTGAGTCGCGCATGCGCCGCACGCGCGTCGCTGGCGAGATTCGGCGTGCCGGCATCGCCGAACACGCGCTGATCGGTAATCGCGTCGCCCGCGCCGCCGCCGGCGAGCAGCACGCGCCACAGCAACGGAAAGTGATTGTTGGATTCCGCGAGCGCGATCGTTCGCGCGTCGTCGCCGTCACCGGCCTGGAGATACAGCCATGATCGATTGCCCATCGAAAGGGTTGCCCTCGTCTTTATTGTTGCTGTTTTCGTGTCGGCGCTCATTATAGGAGCGCGCGATGACGAAGGCTGTTGCCGGTGCCACGCCCGGCACCGGATTAGTCCACCCGGACGAAGCGGCGCCGCTGCGCGGCGCGCACCATCGGCGTCATCGTTCAACGACGGTGGAGCCCGCATGACCCACAGCGCAGTCGAGATCGCGAACCTGCTGTACCGCTACGCCGAGTTGCTCGACGCCGGCGACCTGCCGGGTGTCGCCGAGCTATTCCGGCACGCGCGCATCAAGACGCAGGACGGTGCGCCGACGATCGGCGCGGATGAACTGCTCGCGCTGTTCAACGCGAGCGTGAAGCGTTACGCGTGCGGCACGCCGCGCACGAAGCATATCGTGAGCAATCCGATCATCGAGATCGACGAAGCCGCGCATCGCGCGACGGCACGCTCGTACTACACGGTGCTGCAGGCCGTCGACGGGTTCCCGCTGCAACCGATCGCGGCGGGCCGCTATCGCGATGCATTCGAACGCGTCGACGGGGTGTGGCGCTTTTCGTTCCGCGATTACACGTTGTTCGATTTCGCGGGCGACCTGCGCTACCACCTGAACCTGAGCGAAGCGCCGGCCGGTTGAAGCACCGGCCGATGTAAGACACAGCCGCGCTCAGCCTGCGGCAAGCTTGGCAGCAAGCGCGTCGAACTCCGGCGCCCACGCCGCACGCCATGCGGCCTTCGTCGCGTCATCCACCCATGCTCCGTCGATCCCGTTCAGCATGAACTGCTTCAGCTCGGCCACGGTGAAGCCGAAATGGCTGAACATCAGTTCCCACGCCTCGGACGGATTGACCTTGTGCAGCGTCGGATCGTCGGTGTTCGGATGGATCTTCAGCCCGAGGCCCGGCATCTTGCGCATCGGGTGCAGTTCCGCCCATTGCTCCGGCGGCAGCGTACGCAGGTAGTACGAATTCGTCGGCACGACGGTGAAGACGATCCCGCGCTCCGCATAACGTGCGCACAACTCCGGGTTGTCGACGATCGTATAGCCGTGATCGACGCGATCGACCTGCAGCAGATCGACGGCCGTCTCGACGTTGCGCCACGGCATCCCGAACTCGCCCGCATGTGCGGTCGTGCGAAAAACCGCCGCGCGCGCATTGCGGTAAGCCTTCCAGAACAATTCAGGCGGCCGGTCGTTCTCGCGATAGTCGATCCCGAGCCCCGCGACTTCGTCCGCGCGGTTCGCCTTCATCCATTCGACGATCGCCACGGCTTCGTCCGGATCCTGCTCGCGGTCGATGCTCGGAATCAGGCGCGCGCCGATCCCGAAGTCGCGCGCGGCGTCGCGGATCGCCGTCACGATCGCCGCCTGCGCGTCCGCATACGCGATGCCCGACACACGCACCGTACCCGTCGGATTCCAGAAGAATTCCGCGTGCCGGACGTTGTGCGCGGCCGCATCCTCCAGATACTCGTAGGCGATCCGCCGCAGGTCGTCCGGCTGCGTGAGCAGATACTTGTCGAGCGCGCGCAGCACGTGCAGCACGCCGACCGGCTTCTCGCCGCGCGCATAGAACGCGTCGATTTCAGCGCGCTCGATCGGCGCGCCACTGCGCTCCGCGAGCGCGACGAACGTGTCGTGCCGCACCGCGCCGAGCAGGTGGCAATGCAGCTCGACCTTCGGCAGCGCGTGGAAGAAGGCCCGATGGGCCGGCGTGATCTCGATGCCCGTGCGCGCGGCCGGGACGTTACCTGGTGTTGCGTTCATTGCAGTCTCTTTTTCGGTAGTGCCGATGCGTCGCGAAAGCCGTCTCTCAGTGCGGCTTCACGACAGTCCAGAAGTAATAACCGAGCGGAAACGCGAGCACGACGAGCCCCCACGACACATCGCGCCAGCGGCCGGCCAGCAGCTTGACGAGCACGTAGCACAGCAGCCCGCCCGCGATGCCGGTGCCGAAGCTGTTCGACATCAGCGTGAGCAGCACCATCGACATCACGGGCAGTGCATCGGTGAAGTCGTCGAAATGCGTATGGCGGATCGTCGCGAACATCGACAGCCCGATCAGGATCAGCGCCGGCGCGGTCGCCTCTTTCGGGATCGCGAGCGCGACCGGCACGAACAGCAGCATCGCGGCGAACAGCACGGCTGCCGCCAGCGACGACAACCCGCTGCGGCCGCCGGCCTCGACGCCCGCCGCCGATTCGATCAGCGCGGTGAGCGCGGGAATGCCGAACACGGGCCCGATCGTCGCCGCGAGCGAATCGACGAGGAACGGCCGGTTGATGTTCGGCAGGTTGCCCTGTTCGTCGAGCAGGTTCGCCTTCGCGCCGACCGCGAGCGCGGTGCCGAGCGTCGAGAAGAATTCCGCCGCGAAGAACGCGAACAGGTACGGGGCGGCCGCGAGGCTCAACGCGCTGCCGATGTCGAGCTTGAACGCGATCGGCGCGATGCTGTGCGGCAGCGACACGAACGACGCGGGCAGGTGCGTGACGCCGAGCGGCACGCCGGCCGCGGCCGCGACGAGGATCGCGATCAGGATCGCGCCGGGCACCTTGCGCGCCTGCAGCACGATCGCGACCGCGAGGCCGATCAGCGCGACGAGCGCACCCGGCCGCGAGAAATCGCCGAGCGCGAACGCGTTGGTCTTCGCGTTCGCGACGACCATCCCCGCGTTGCGCAGCCCGAGCATCGTGACGAACAGCCCGATCGACGCGCCGAGCCCGAGCTTGATCTGCACCGGTATCAACCGCACCACCACGCCACGCGCGCCGAGAATCGTCAGCAGGAAGAACAGCACGCCCGATACGCAGGCGATGCCGAGGCCCGTCTGCCAGCCGACGTGCTCCGTCGTCGCGAGCGTCACGCCGATGATCACCGAGCCGCCGATGCCGGGGCCGACGAGGAACGGCAGGTTCGCATAGAGCCCCATCAGCGTGGTGAACAGCACGAACACGAGGATCGTCGCGGTCGTCGCCGCGCCGCGCTCCATCCCGCCCGTCGCGAGCAGCGACGGGATCACGACGAGCAGGTACGCGGCCGCGAGAAACGACGTGACGCCCGCGATCGTCTCGGTGCGCACGCTGGTGCCGCGCGCGGCGAGCGCGAAGCGGCGTTCGAGCCAGTTGGCCGGCGCTCGCGCCGGCATCGTGTCAGTCGCTGACATGGTGGTTCTCCTGTGATTCCGAATATTGTCCTGTGTCGATTCACGCAGCGCGGTCTTATACTGCCGCGTACCGCATCCCGACCGTTATTGCCCGATGTCGTCCGACCGCTCGTCGCTGCTGCCCGCGCTCACGCTGCGGCAGGTCCAGCACTTCGTGGTACTTGCCCACGCACGCAGCTTCACGCAAGCCGCGCAGGCGCTGTCGCTCACGCAGCCCGCGCTCACCGCGTCGATCCGCCAGATCGAGTTCCTGCTCGGCGGGCGCCTGTTCGCGCGCTCCGCGCACCGGCTCACGCTCACTTCCGCCGGCGAAGCCGTGCTGCCGCTCGCCGAACGCCTGCTCAACCAGGCGCGCGGCACCTTCGACGACATGACGCGGCTGATCGGCGAACGCATCCAGACCGTGCGCATCGCCTTCATCCCGTCGGTCGCGGGCCGCCTGCTGCCCGCGCTCAACGCACTGCGCGACGCGCACCCGACGCTGCGCTTCACGCTCACCGACCTGCCGAACAGCGCGCTCGTCGAAGCCGTGCGTGACAGCGTCGCCGATCTCGGCATCGGCGTGCGCGAACCGGACAGCGACGACGGCACGCTGCGCTACCGGCAGCTCTTCGAGGACGAGATCGTGATCGTCGTACGGCATGACGATCCGCTCGCCCGCGCGAAGAGCGTCACTTGGGCGAAGCTCGTCGATCGCGAGCTCGCGGTGTTCGTGCGCGGCAGCGTCAGCGAATCGCTGCATCGCACCGGCGGCGCCGAGAAGCTGCGCCTGAACGTCACGTACCGGATGGAATACACCGAACCGCTCTACGCGCTTGCGTGCAACGGCCTCGCGACCGCCGTTCTGCCGAGCCTCTACACGATGCATCTGCATGATCCCGAACTCGTTGCACTGCGCGTCGACAAGCCGCGCGTCACGCGCGCGATCTCGCTGATCTCGCTCGCCGGCGACGATCGCGGCCCGCACGTGCGGGCGTGCCGCGAGTGGATTGCGAAGCACATCTGATCACGTTCACGTTCACGTTCACGTTCACCGGTCATCGTTCATCGTTCGCCGCGTGACTGCCCGCGTTCAGGGCAGCTTCGCAATGCGCTCGACGAGCGCTGCGTAGAAACGGTCCGCGTCGACCTCGTTGATCCACGTCGCGTTCGCCGTCCGGCCGCTGCGTCCGTTCCAGTCGACGACGGTCTCGCCGAGCGTCCACTGCCCGGTCGTCTCGACCATCACGTTCACCTTGCGGCCGCCGAACAGCGTCGGATCGACGAGATAGCCGACCGCGGTCGGGTCGTACATCGGTGCGTCTTCAACGCCGCGCCGCTTCTTGTTGTACGCGAGCTCGGCATCCATGATGTCGGCAACGATCGTGCCGCAGCGGTTGCCGAGCGCGCGGAACGGCGCGACGCGCGCCGGCGTGATCGGCGCCTTCACCGCGACATCGCGCGGCAGCACGACGATCGGCACGCCGCTGCCGAATACGACTTCGGCCGCCTGCGGATCGACGTAGATGTTGAACTCCGCGGCCGGCGTGATGTTGCCGCGCTGGAAGAACGCGCCGCCCATCAGCACGATTTCGCGCAGCGCGCCGCGAATCTGCGGCGCTTCGACCAGCGCGGTCGCGATGTTCGTCAGCGGGCCGAGCGCGCACAGCGTCACGCTACCCGGCGCTGCGCGGCTCAGCGTATCGACGAGATACGACACAGCATGGCCGCCGGCAAGCGGCGCGCGCGGCTCGTGCAGCTCGACACCTTCGAGACCGGTCTTGCCGTGTACGTTCGCGGCCGTCACGAGGTCGCGCACGAGCGGACGCGGGCAGCCTGCATAGACGGGCAGCGTCTTCGTGCGGCCGGCCCAGTCGCGGATGATCCGCGCATTGCGTTCGGTCAGGTCGAGCGGCACGTTGCCCGCGACGGCGGTCAGCGCGCGTACGTCGAGCCGGTCCTGCGCGCCCAGCGCGAACAGGATCGCGATGGCGTCGTCCTGCCCCGGGTCGGCATCGATGATCACCGTGCGGCGCGCGGCGTCGCCGCCGGCCGCGAACGCGCCCGTTTCGGGCAGCAACGCGGTGCCGGCCAGCGCGGCGGACAGTTTCAGGAAGGTGCGGCGGGATGCGATCGGATGGGTCATGGTCGGGCGCTCAGAAAACATGCCGGACGCCGACCGTCGCCATCATCTGGCGCGTGCTGGTCGAGCGTGCGTACGCAAAGATCTGCGCATGGTCCGCGTCGCCGGCCGCCTGCTGCGCGATCACCGTCAGCGCGACGTCGGTGCGTTTCGACAGGTAGTAATCGGCCTGCAGGTTCACCTGGTGCCATTTCGGCCGCTTGTCGATCACGTCGTACTTGCCGTTCGTGAACGCATACGCGGCGCCGAGGAAGAGCTGCGGTGTCATCGTGTAGACGACGTTCACGCCGAGGTTCTGCAGGTGCAGGTGCGTATTGTCGAGGTAATCGTAGCGCACGTCGGTAAACATCGCCGCGAACTGCGCGCGGCCGATCGTGTAGAAGCCGCCCGTGCCCGCGATCCGCTGGCGGCTCGCGTAGGCCGCGGGCGACATCGCGCTCTTGCTGAAGATCAGCAGCGGCGACGCATAGTCGTTCGCGATCGCGCCGTCCTGGTTCGTCGCGCTGTACGGATGGTTGTACTGCGCGTAGACCGCGCTCCAGCGCAGCGGCCCCTGCTCGTAGCCGAGCCCGAAGCTGTATGCGCTGTTGTTCGCGAAACCGGTCGCGTTGCTGAAGCCGTACAGCGCGGTGAATTTCAGGCCGTAGTAGACGGGGCTCACGTACTTCACCGAGTTCTGCACGCGGATGTCGTTGTAGCCGTTGTCGTTGTCGCCGATGTTCACGCCGTTGCTCGCGATGATCACCGGCCCGATGTAGTCGTGGATCGCGTCGTACTGGCGGCCGAACGTCAGCGAGCCGTAGGTGCGGTCGGAGAGGCCCACATAGGCCATCCGCCCGAACTCGCGGCCGTTCTGCGCGGCCGTGCCCGTCATCACGTTGAAGCCGTTCTCCAGCTGGAAGATCGCGGACAGCCCCTGCCCGAGATCCTCCTTGCCCTTCAGCCCCCAGCGCGGGTTCTGGTTCGTGCCGGACAGCGCCTGCCAGGCGTTCTTGCCGCCCTGGTTGGTCGCGAACCCGACACCGGCCGAGATGAGACCGTACAGCGTGATGCTGCTTTGCGCACAGGCATGCGTCGCGAAGGCGCCGAGCATCGCGAGCGGGGCGAGCTTGTAGAGAGTTTTCATCGGGTCGTGTGATCGGTGGTGGTCCAGGCGCGGCAGGGTTCCGCGAAACTGGCCTCGACTATACGAACCCGGATCGGATAATAAAAGTTTGCTTTTGTTATGGTTCAATAAAACGGATTTATTCTCATCCGGATCACTCCCGTGCCCGCCGCACCAGCCGTCAGTCCCGTCAGTCCGCCGTGTCGCCGCCCTTCGGCAGCTTCGACCACGCCTTGCGCCCCGGCAACGGCGACCACCCCGGCCGTGTCTTGCGTGCGCTGTCGATCACGACCAGGTAGCGGCCCGCGATCGGCGTGATGTCGCGATCGCGACGCAGCACCCACAGCGACTTGCCGGCCTCGACGCGCGCCTGGTAATCGTCGTCGAGCAGGCCGTGGCGGTCGAAGAACGTGTTCAGCGACGCGGGAATCCGCACGCACCCTTTCGAGTGCCGGATGCCGAGCAGCGATTCGAGGCGGTCAGGGTCGGTCGCATGCATCTGGAAGCGCATCGGCGACACGCCGCCCTTGCCCCACCCGCGCTCGCCGTCTACCCAGCCGAAGTCGTAGATGCGCATGTCGCGGCGGCCGTAGCCGCGAATGCCGTTCTCGTTCGTCGTGCCTTCCGCGCGGAAATCCATGTTGTCCGGCGAGTGGTGGAACACGCCGAGCGGCGTCAGGAAATGGTCGTACTTGCCCGGCAGCCCGGTGCCGACCGGCGATGCGCCGATCATCATCCACGCGTTGGCCGGCGTCGCGCGGAAGTAGATGAACAGCGCCTGCACGGTCGACGCGCGGTCGACCATCGCGATGTATTCGCCGGCAAGATCGCCGAGGTCCGCATCGACGAGCGCCTTCTGGAGCCGCTCGCCGTACGCGCGCTGCTCGCTTGCGGGCACGTTCAGGCGCCGCGTGACTTCCTGCGAGAAGCGCTTGCGCATGTCGACCGCGCGCGCCGTCGCATTTTTCGCCTCTTCGGCCGACAGTGGCGGATGCCGTCGCGGCGGTGTCGGTGCGGGTGCCTCGGCCTCGCTGGCGGGCGTGGCGGACGCGGCGGGCGCGGCAGAGGCGGGTGTGGCGGCGGAAGCAGCGGAAGCGGCAGAGGCCGCCGATGCGGCCGATGCGCCCGACGCCGGCCTAGCAGGCTGCGCAGGATGCGTGTGCGATGCGGCAGGCGCGGGCTGCGCCGCCGAGGCTCCCGGCAACGCATGCGCCGACGAAGCGGCATGCGCACGGGAAGCGGCCGATGCAGGCGACTCGACTGATGAGGATGACGTAGCGACAGGCGACGATGCGTCGGACGCCGCGCAGGCAGGCCGCTCGACAAGCACGGAGATCGGCAGCGCCGCAGCGAGCGAGATACACGCAGCGGCGACACGAGCAAGACAACGCGGCTTCGCACATCGCCGCGTAAAGCTGAAAGGCATCATACGTTCGAAGCCATCGGCCGATCCGGCCGCCGCATGCTGCTGGGCGGGCGGCGCATCTTCCGCGCGAGCCATCGACACGTCCGGCGCATCGTGTGCGCCCGGCGCCGACGCCTCTTCGCGGCGGAGCCGTTCGCTGTTGCAACGCGACCGGTCCGATGGCGGCTAATGAGTCGTCAGGCCCTTCATTTTACGCGTCTGCGCAAGAATCGGCAGGGAGGAACGTCGCGGTTTTGCGCTTCGTCACGCTTTGTTTCAACTCGTTGCCGCCCGCTTTTTCGTTACGTGGCAATCTGGTTCGTTGGGCGTTCGAGATCGATACAGGAAGCGGTGTGTTTCGCCAGGGCATGACTGCGTTTTCAAATCGATTCGTACGCCGGATCATTCCCGAAACACGGTACGCGCCGTACGCACGATGCAATCGCCATCGCATCGCACGCATGCCGCACGAACCGTGCGACACGCGTGCGCAACCACCGGTTACTTCGAGATGGTTTCGAGCGCAATGCCCTTCGTGCGCGGCCCCATGAACCCGATCGCGGCCATCACGATCACCATCGCGCCCGCGATGAACGCGAACACGCCGAAGGTGCCGAAACCCTTCAGCACGGCCGCGATCACGAACGACGAGAAGATCGCCGAGAAGCGGCTCCACGAATAGACGAAGCCGACGGCCCGCGCGCGGATCGACGTCGGGAACAGCTCGGCCTGATACGCGTGGAAGCTGTACGACATGATGTTGCTGGCGAGCGTGAGGCCGATGCCGAGCACGATCAGGAAGGCGCCCACCGTCGTCTGGCTGAACAGCAGCCCGCAGACGACGATCGCCGCCGCCATCGCGACGATCACCGACTTGCGCTCGAAGCGGTCGGCAATCACAAGCCCGATCAGCGGGCCGATCGGCGCGGCGAGCGCGATCACGCTCGAATACATCAGGCTCGACGTGATCGTGATGCCCTGCTTGATCAGCAGCGTCGGCACCCAGTTCGCGAAGCCGTAGAAGCCGACCGTCTGGAACACGTTGAAGATGGTCATCATGATCGTGCGGCTGCGATACGGCGGCACCCACATGTCGCGGAAGCTGCCGCGCGGCGGCACGGGCTCGGCGGGCGCGGGCGGCGGCAGCGGGCGGCCATATTCGGCTTCGACCTTCGCCTCGAGCGCGCGCATGATGCGATCGGCTTCGTCGACCCGGCCCTGCTGCGCAAGCCAGCGCGGGCTTTCCGGCAGTTCGCGGCGAATCCACCACACGAACAGCGCGCCATGTGCGCCGATCAGCACGACCCAGCGCCAGCCATCGAGGCCGAACGGTGCGTGCGGCACGAGCAGGTACGCGAGGAACGCGACCACCGGCACCGCGACGAACCCGACCGCCTGCTCGCACGCAAATGCGCGGCCGCGAATCTGCTTCGGGACAAGTTCGGAGATGTACGTACCGATCGTCACCATCTCGACACCGAGGCCGAGACCGACGACGAAGCGCCAGAAGTTCAGCCCGGCGGCGGTGTCCTGGAATGCCATCACGACGTTGGCGGCCGTGTACCAGAGCAGCGACCACGTGAAGATCGCGCGGCGGCCGAAGCGGTCGGCGAGGAAGCCGCACGCGATCGTGCCGATGAAGAGCCCGGAGAACAGTGCGGCGATGAAGCTCGCGACGCCCGTGGTGCCGAACAGGCCGTGTGTCGTCGCGGAGAGAATCCCGCTTTTCACGAGGCCGGGGGCGACGTAGCCGCTATAGAGCAGGTCGTAGAGCTCGAAGAAGAAGCCGAGGCTCAGCAGGACGACGAGCTTCCAGACGGTGCGGGTGGGCGGCAGGCGGTCGAGGCGGGCCGAGATGGAGCCGGGGTCGATCGCCGCGGGGCGCGCGGCGCCCGCTGCGGCGAGCGGGTCGGGCTGGGTGGATGCCATGGTGGCAAGTCTCCGGATTCTTGATTGTCCTGGCGCGACCAACGGGGCGTTGGCAAGCGGCTTCGCGCATTTTAGCGAGGCGAGCGGCAGAACACATCTGTTGACTGACGCGCGATCGCGCGCCGCCGATCCCCGAGACAGACCAGCGAGTTGTCGCTCAGGCACCGAAGGTCGGTCCGGCATCAACCGCCCGCCGGAATACCCGTGGTAAACCTGACGCCTTTCTTCGCGACGCGCAGGACAGCATCAGCCAGTTGATCCCCGACGACGATGTAGGTCGGGGAATCGAATTGCCGGCCTATGCCGTTAGCCGGGAATGCGGGGCGCAACACCATCTTTTGGAAGCCAACCTTCGCGTCAGGAAACCCGTGGATTTTCACGACGATCGGCTCGGACGCGTCGGGATCGACCGCATCGACTGTCGTCAGCGGGTTGAGAAGAAAGTACGGCGCATCAATCGTGCCTCTGCTCGATCCGATAACAGCCGGGATGAACTGAACGTCCTCGTCGTTCGCCACCTTCTCGATCGCAGCACGCACCGCTTCGTTGACGAGTGGAATCAGGATGTCTGACCAGATAACGTCGTAATCCCGGATCCTTGGCAGCGCGCTGCCGGAAAGCTCGAACGACAATGGGGCTGGCCGCGCGACGCGCTTTCCCGCCTGCAACTCGAAACGATCCACGCCGTTTATCGCCTCGTCGTAGCGTGCCATCCGGCTTTCCGGATAGTCCGCCTCCGTGGTCCAGATTTTCGTCATGTTTCACCGTATCCGGTTCATGTGGATCGATCCGATGCATGCGTCGACCGAGCATCCGTGCTCGCTGTTCTCCGGCAAAGCAAAATATTTCATGCAGGAACCCCGATTCAGTCGAAGCCGATGGCAGGCATGTTCAACTCCACCGGCGACAGGATGAACGACGTGCCATCCGCGTCCTGCTTGACGTGCCAGAGAGCCAGACCATGCGTCCACAATTTGCCGGCGGTCGTCAGGTACTCGTCCGCTCTGTTCGCAAGCATCCCGCCCAATACAAACGGAGGAAGCCACATCAGCTCGATACGGCCATCTCCCCTCCAGCCGGCCTGAAAGAACCGCTCGCCTGCCAGCTTTTCGTACGGCGCCCAATCGCTCAGGAATTCACTGGCGGGACGGCAGAAATTCAGGTTATCCACCCACTCGTACGCATAGCAAAAGAAGTTGCCCAGTTCGTCCGGGGCATACGGAATGACATCGCTTTTATTGATGGAATATCCCATGCGTCACGGCCTCAACCTGATTCGTTTCTCGAAGCGAATGCGTTTTGACTCATTCATATTGCGTCAACTCCAGCCGGATCGACGCCAGCAGATCCTGCGGCAATAGGAGATGCCCGTTGTCCGCTGACGCAGGAAAAACCGCGCATAGCCTTTGATCCTTCTCCATCCCGGGCAACCAGCGCGTCAGGAACACGTCGAGCGGAATCGCTTTCGCATGAAAGCCCGTCCACGCGTCATCCGCACATAGTGACGCGAAGTCCTGCTCGGGCCAAAACGGAATCGCCATGCGGCCGTCTGCGGTCGCAGTCGCCCACCCCGTGTCGAACAGGCCCCAGACAACTTCCGAGTCGGCAATCTTGCGAATGAAATAATCGAGCCGCGCCTGAGTGCCGAGTCGCAGAACGCGCTCGATCTTCTGTGGACGAAGCGCCATCAATCGCCTCCGCCTCGACGTCGGGTCTGATGGACATCGGCCGCAAGCTTGCCCGGGTGCGGAATCGCGTTGATCACCGGCACCGGCAAGCCGACGTTCGCGTCACCGCACGCACTGAGACCTTCGCCGCACGGCGCGATATCGCCCCACGGCGTTGTCGACTCATCCGCCGCGCTCGAAGGAAGTGTTTGATCTGCCACGCTCTCAGGATTCTTTTCGTTGTTCGTTTTCCGACGCTCGGCGCTGTGCCGCGTCTCTTGTCCCGGACGACCTGCCGGCGACCCGGGGGATTGTACGACGACCGAACGGCCGGAAAATGTCCGGCCACCCGCCCCCCATTAACGGGCCAACGACTCGTGCCCCGTTTGTCCGGTTCGCCGGCGCGCCGACTTTATGTAAATGTCGTAACCGTCTGTCCCGCCACCTGCCCTCGTCGACCATCGAAAACGCGCCCGTTTCGGCTCGATTCGATCGACACACGCACCGTAAAACGGGGCAAACAGGACATCCCGCCGTGCGCCGCACCTCCAGCCGCCGGAGCATCACATATGAACATTCGGAAGTCGTCCATCCTCACACCCCGGTAACATGCTACCGGGCCAACCACCGGCTTCCGGGCGCCTTTCGGCGACCTGAATTGTCGGCAAATCGTAAGCATTCCATGTTCATACAACGACTATCCACCTACGTGCGCCGGATCGCACTGATCGCGCTGCTGCAGTTCGCGGCGATCGCGACCGCGTCCGCGTTTCCGGCGGCCGCCTCGGCCCCGAACGCGAGCGGCGTCGGCGCGCCCGTCCCTTCCATCTCGCTGAACGACGCCGTCGCGCAGCTCAAGCAGATGCAGGCCGAACTGGACCGCATCAAGCAGCAAACCTCGACCGCGTCCAACAGCAAGGAGCTGGACGGGCTCAGCGACTCGACACAGGAACTGAGCACCGATGTCGAGAAGCTGCAGGGCGATCTCGTTCCGCAGCGTACGCAGATCCAGGGGCAACTCGACGTGCTCGGCCCCCCGCCTGCCGAAGGCGCCGCGCCGGAAACGCCGGCCGTCGCGAAGCAACGGGCCACGCTGAACGCACGCAAGACCCAGCTCGATGCCGCACTGAAGCAGGCCGCCGACCAGAAGACCAGCCTCACGAACCTGAACGAGCAGTTCGCGAAGCTGCATCGCGGCCTGCTGAAGAACCAGCTCGCGTTCCGTTCGGGCGGCATTTTCAGCGCGCAGTTCTGGCTGCCGCTGTTCCATCTTTCGCCGGACGACGCCCAGCGGCTCGGGGACTTCGACGAAGAAATGCTCGACATGCTGCGCTCGTCGTGGGTGCCCGGACAAAAGACGATCACCGTGCTGCTGCTGGTTGCCGCATTCGCGGCATGGATGGGCGGCCGCCGGCTCATCGAGCGCGGGCTCGCGTGGCTCTGCGTGAACCGCCTGCCGGCCACCCGTTTGCGCCGCAGCGCGCTGGCGTTGTCGACCGCGCTGTCGACGCTGCTGGCAACCGCCATTGCCGTGCAGATCCTGTACCTCGCCGTCGCGCGCCATTACGACCTCACGCCGGCGCTGAACGACCTGTGGGACCAGTTCGCGAAGCTTGCCGCAACCTGCGCACTGATCGCCGGCCTCGGCCGTGCGCTGCTCTGCACGAAGCATCCGTCGTGGCGCCTGCCCGCGCTCGCCGATCCCGTCGCGCTCGCGATGAAGCCGTTCCCCGGCATCCTGGCCGCGCTGCTGCTGGTGTCCGGCACGCTCGAATCGATCAACCGGATCGTCGACACCAGCCTGTCGGTCACGCTGTTCGGCCGCGGGATCGTGTCGCTCGTCGTCGCGGTGACGGTCGGTGCATCGCTGCTGCGCTCGAACCGCGCACGCAGCGCGCTTGCGGCCGCCGGCGAGGCGCCCGAGCAGCGTTCGACGCTCGCCGGGCTGATCCATGCGGCCGTCACGCTGGCCATCGTCGCGGCCCTGATCGCGCTCCTGATCGGCTACATCACGGTCGCGCGCTTCATCACCTACGAACTCGTGTGGTTCGAGATCGTGCTGGGCGCCACCTACATCCTGATCCAGTTGACGCGCGACGCGAGCGACAGCCTGTTCTCGTCGAGCCTGACGACGGGCCAGCAGATCAAGCACCTGTTCGCGCTCGAGGATCGTCACCTCGACCAGGCTCGCACGGTCCTGTCCGGTTTCGGCACGAGCCTGCTGATGCTGATCGCGGCCATCGCGCTGCTGACGGGCGGCTTCGGCACGACGCCGGGCGACCTGATGGACAGTGCCGTCGCGATGATCGGCAGCCAGCGGCTGCAGAGCCTGAACATCATGCCCGACCGGATCATGAACGCCGTGATCGGGTTCGCGATCGGCTTCTACCTGCTGCGCTCGCTGCGCCGCTGGCTCGACAGTGAGTTCATGCCCGCGCTCGGCATGGATACGGGGATGCGCGTGTCGCTGATCACGCTGTTCACCAACGTCGGCTACGTGCTGCTCGTGCTGATGACGCTGGGGCTGCTCGGCGTCCGGTGGAACAACCTCGCGTGGATCGTCAGTGCGCTGTCGGTGGGTATCGGTTTCGGCCTGCAGGAGATCGTGAAGAACTTCGTGTCGGGGCTGATCCTGCTGACCGAGCGCCCGGTGAAGGTCGGCGACATGATCAGCATCGCGGGCGTCGAAGGCGACATCCGCCGCATCAACGTGCGCGCGACCGAGATCCAGCTCAGCGACCGCTCGACCGTGATCGTGCCGAACTCGCAACTGATCTCGCAGAACCTGCGCAACGTGACGATGGGCAACAGCACGCAGGGCGTCGCGACGCTGGTGCTGACGTTCCCGCTGAACACCGATCCCGAGCAGGTGCGCGACCTGCTGCTTGAAGCGTATCGCTCGCATGAGGCGATTCTCGAGAAGCCGGCGCCGTCGGTGACGTTCAGCCAGCTGACGCCGGACGGCATCACGCTGAGCGTGACGGGTTACGTGTCGAGCCCGCGGATCGCCGGTTCGACGAAGAGCGATCTGCTGTTCGAGATCCTGAAGCAGTTGCGCGCGGCGGGGATCACGCTGTCGAGCCCGCAGATGCTGGTTGTGCAGAACATGCCGGCGGTGGAGCAGTGATGCACGTTCCGCGCCGCGCGCATTCACGCTAGGCGAGCTGTCCGCGGGCGATGCGAAGGTTCGCGATATCGTCCCGCTCGCCTGCGGTTGGTTTGCCGGTATTCGGCCGGATGCCGATCAACCCGACACCTTCGTCAATGGCGGCAACGGAATCCCGCCCTGCTCTAGGACGGCGATCGTTTTGCGAAGGAAAGCCAGAGGCTGATCGGTTCTCGCGCCGTACAAATCGACGATCCCGACCTCGACGACGGCTTCAACCAACGTCATGAATCTTTGCAACTCACCATTCGGCAGTGCCGATTCGACTCCTGCCGGAACAGGATCGCCTCTGCCGTTGAGTTCGAGCAATGCCCCTTTACGCTCCCACTCGGGCAGGCTTCCGGCGACAGCGATGGAATCGAGATGCGCGAGAAGCGCATCGATGGCAGCGTGCGAATATCCGTTTGCGTCGCAATAGCGACGCAAACACGAAGACGCATAGACCTGCATGCCGACCGGCGGCAACCTCGCCAGTCTCTCGAGAAGCTCTTGTCTGTTCACGATCTCGGTACCGTCAATTGGGGCGGCTGATCCGTTCGCCGGAGAAAGCGTCTGTCGACATGTCGCCCGCGCGCGTTCCCGGCCTGTCGTCGATCAATCATCCGCGCCAATCGCTCTGATCGACGCCCACGCGCACGATACCGCATTGCGCCGCCCCAAACATGAAGGGCCGGCACCGCAACGCGGCAGCCGGCCCTTTCTACTCACACGCAGCGCCCTCCCGGGCGCCCCGCATCAAACGTCGAACTTCACGCCCTGCGCCAGCGGCAGCTGACGGCTGTAGTTGATCGTGTTCGTCGCGCGGCGCATGTAAGCCTTCCACGCATCCGAACCCGACTCGCGGCCGCCGCCCGTTTCCTTCTCGCCGCCGAACGCGCCGCCGATCTCCGCGCCGCTCGTGCCGATGTTCACGTTGACGATCCCGCAGTCGCTGCCCGCTGCCGACATGAACTGCTCGGCCTCGCGCATGTCGTTCGTGAAGATCGCCGACGACAGGCCTTGCGGCACCGCGTTGTGCAGTTCGATCGCGTCGTCGAAGTTGTCGTAGACCATCACGTACAGGATCGGTGCGAACGTTTCGCGCTCGACCACCGCCGATTGCTTCGGCATCCGTACGAGGGCCGGACGCACGTAGTACGCATCCGCGTGACCGACGTCGACGCGCTCGCCGCCCTTCACGTCGCCGCCCTGCTCGCGTGCATCGCCCAGCGCCTTCTGCATCGCGTCGAACGACGCGCGATCGACCAGCGGGCCGACCAGCGTGCCTTCTTCAAGCGGGTTGCCGACCTTCACCGACGTATAGGCCTTCTCGATGCGCGGCAGCAGCTGTTCGACCAGGCTGCGATGCACGATCAGGCGGCGCAGCGTCGTGCAGCGCTGGCCGGCCGTGCCGACCGCCGCGAACGTGACCGCACGCACCACGAGGTCCAGATCGGCGCTCGGCGCGACGATCATCCCGTTGTTGCCGCCGAGTTCGAGGATGCCGCGCGCGAGACGCTGGCTCAGCACCTTCGCGACTTCCTGGCCCATCCGCACGCTGCCCGTCGCGCTGACCACCGGCACCTTCTTCGATGCCGTCAGCACCTCGCCGACATCGCGCATGCCAAGCACCAGCTGGCTCAGTTCCGCCGGCGCGACGCCCGGGTGGGTCTTCTCGAATTCGCGGATCGCCTTCTGCAGCAGCACGTGGCACGCGATCGCGGTGAGCGGCGTCTTTTCGGACGGCTTCCACACGACCGAATCGCCGCACACGAATGCGAGCGCCGCGTTCCATGCCCACACGGCGACCGGGAAGTTGAACGCCGAGATCACGCCGCACACGCCGATCGGGTGCCACGTTTCCATCATCCGGTGGCCCGGGCGCTCGGAGGCGATCGTCAGGCCGTAAAGCTGGCGCGACAGACCGACCGCGAAATCGCAGATGTCGATCATTTCCTGCACTTCGCCGAGGCCTTCCGACGTGATCTTGCCGGCTTCGAGCGTGACGAGGGCGCCGAGCTCGGCCTTGTGCTCACGCAGCACGTTGCCGAACACGCGCACGAGTTCGCCGCGCACCGGCGCCGGCACCGTGCGCCACTTGAGGAATGCGTCGTGCGCGGCGTCGATCTTGCGCTCGGCGTCGGCGGGTGTGTCGACGGCCAGCGTCGCGAGCGTCGCGCCGTCGAGCGGCGAACGCGCGGTCAGCGCATTGCCTTTCCACTGGGCGAGATCGATATCGAGCGCGGCAAGAATGTCGTTGAATTGCATCACTTCCTCTTCAGGGACAGATTGATCGGTGCGGCGGCAGCGCCGCCCGCGTGATTCGATTGGAGCGCGTTCGCGCGCCCTGTGCAAGCGGATGCGCCGCGCGGCAGGCCCGGTGCGCCGTTCGGCGCATCGCGCTGCGCCGCCGCCGGAAGCCCGCCGGACGGCGCGCTCCGGCCTCGCAGGGCACGATCCATGAAACACATTGTCGGTGGCCACAAGTCGGGCCGCTATTGATATTAACTCACGACTTCATTCCGAAAACGCAACACCCCCGCGGGATGAAACCGTGCGTTTCTTCGTCGATATCGGACATACCCAAGGCCCGTGACCGGGCCGTCCGAGATGCCGTGATGGGGCACAAGTTGATGACAAAGCCGCATCACCCTGTTCTGAAATATCGTTTGCCGCCCGTGCACCGGGCACACACAATCGTTGCGACGTCGAGGTGCAACGCACCCGGCGCGCCGCCGGCCGCCATCACGGCTGCCGGACGACAGACGAAGGCGACACGCATCGCGGCCCGGCTCATCCGGCCCGTTCCAGCACCGCATCACCGCTGCCCGGCCCGCCCCGGCCCGCGGCCGGCAACGCGTCGCGCTTCGTCACCGAAAAAACAATCCCGGAGACAGCGCCCAGCGCCCGCCATGCATTCAGATGCCCGCCCCGATTCACCCCGCCCGTCCGGCTCGCCGCCCGCGAAGCCGACCCTTCACCGTGCACTGCAGGCACGCCATCTGCGAATGATCGCGATCGGCGGTTCGATCGGCACGGGCCTGTTCGTCGCGTCCGGTGCGTCGATCTCGCAGGCCGGCCCCGGCGGCGCAATGCTCGCGTACATGGTGATCGGCCTGATGGTCTATTTCCTGATGACGAGCCTGGGCGAAATGGCCGCGTTCATGCCGGTGTCGGGTTCGTTCGCGACCTACGGCGCGAAGTTCGTCGACGAAGGCTTCGGCTTCGCGCTCGGCTGGAACTACTGGTACAGCTGGGCCGTGACATTGGCTGTGGAGCTCGTCGCCGGGCAGCTCGTGATGAACTACTGGTTCCCGCATGTGCCCGGCGTCTGGTGGAGCGCGCTGTTCCTCACGCTGATCTTCGCGCTCAACGCGCTGTCGGTACGCGGCTTTGGCGAAGCCGAATACTGGTTCGCGCTGATCAAGGTGCTGACGGTGCTCGCGTTCGTCGGCGTCGGCCTGCTGATGATCTTCGGGATCATGCAGGGCGGCCCGAGCGCGGGCTGGGGCAACTTCACGATCGGCGACGCGCCGTTCGCCGGCGGCTGGGCGACGATGCTCGGCGTCGCGATGATCGCGGGCTTCTCGTTCCAGGGCACCGAAATGATCGGTGTCGCGGCCGGCGAATCGGAAAACCCGCGCACGACGATCCCGCGCGCGGTGAGCCAGGTCTTCTGGCGCATCCTGCTGTTCTACGTGTTCGCGATCTTCGTGATCGGCGTGCTGATTCCCTATACCGACCCGAGCCTGCTGAAGAGCGACGTGACCGACATCGGCGTGAGCCCGTTCACGCTCGTGTTCCGCCACGCGGGCCTCGCGTTCGCGGCCGGCGTGATGAACGCGGTGATCCTGACGGCCGTGCTGTCGGCCGGCAACTCGGGCATGTACGCGTCGACGCGGATGCTCTACAACCTCGCGGTCGAAGGCCGTGCGCCGAAGATCTTCGCGAAGCTGTCGCGCGGCGGCGTGCCGCGCAACGCGCTGTATGCGACGACGGCCGTCGGCGCGCTATGTTTCCTCACGTCGCTGTACGGCGACAAGACCGTGTACCTGTGGCTGCTGAACACGTCGGGCATGGCCGGCTTCATCACGTGGCTCGGCATCGCGGTCAGCCACTACCGCTTCCGCAAGGGCTTCCTGAAGCAGGGCTACCGGCTCGACCAGCTGCCGTACCGGTCGAAGTGGTTCCCGTTCGGCCCGCTGTTCGCGTTCGCGCTGTGCGCGGTCGTCGCGCTCGGCCAGGATTACCAGGCGTTCTTCTCCGACAAGATCGACTGGGTCGCCGTCGCCGCGACCTACATCGGCCTGCCGTTCTTCCTCGCGATCTGGCTCGGCTACGCACTCGTGCGCAAATGCCGCCTCGTGCGCTACGAAGACATGGAGATCGCGCCGTGGATCGAACGCAACGCGACGCCCGAACCCGCCCCGCAGGCCGAAACCGGCTACGCAGGCTACGTCGCCCGCCCGGCCAACCCGACGCCGGGCGCCTGATCGCGCGGATCGGCCCGCCTCGCACCGGCCGCCACGGGAGCGCGGCGGCCGGTGCCCAGACAACCCCATTCGACGCGGCGCGCACGTTCAGGCAAGATCGACGCGCGCCGTCTGTTTTTCCGCCGTTACGAGTCAACGAAATCGCATGCAGAACTTCTACGAAGCCACCGTTACCCGCCAGCCCTACCCGCAACTGACCGGCACGATCGACACGCAGGTCTGCATCGTCGGTGGCGGCCTCGCCGGCCTGTGCACGGCGCTCGGCCTCGTCGAGCGCGGCGTGCATGACGTCGTCGTGCTCGACAGCGAACGCGTCGGCTTCGGCGCATCGGGCCGCAACGGCGGCTTCGTCTTCGGCGGCTACAGCCTCGACAACGCCGACCTGCTGCGCACGCTCGGCCGCGACGAAGGCCGCCGGCTGTACCGGCTCACCGTCGATGCCGTCGACCTGATCCGCTCACGGATCGCGCGCTACGGCATCGACTGCGACATCGTCGACCAGGGCGTGATGCTCGCGAACTGGTTCGACGATCCGTCCCGGCTCGACAGCGTGCGCACGCTGATGAAGGACGAACTCGGCGTCGAATGGGAACCCGTTTCCACGGACGCGCTGCGCAAGCGGCTGAAGACGCAGCGTTACTACGGCGGCCTGTTCGAGCCGAACGCCTTCCACTTCCATCCGCTCAAGTACGTGCTCGGCGTCGCGGCGGCCGCCTCGCGCGGCGGCGCACGCGTGTACGAACGCTCGGCCGCGCTCGGCATCGCCCGCGAAGGCGCCGGGTACGTCGTGCGCACGGCGCAGGGCAC
>NZ_JAAGPE010000118.1:0-233 GCF_017104605.1 Burkholderia sp. Ac-20384
AAGGTAGATGTGTTGTGAGGATGGTGAGGTAGTGCAGGAACGAAGGAGAGGGGAAGGGTGGTGTGTAGTTGTTCTGACGAGGTGGATAGAGATGAACGGGGAAGGGTGGTATAAGGTGGTATGTGGGAAGGTAGAATGTGGTTGTATAGGAGGTATGGGGGATAGTAAGGTGATTGTTGTGTGTTGTGTGTGATAAGGGCAGGTGCGGGTAGTTCGTTTTTTTTTTTTTTTTT
>NZ_JAAGPE010000119.1:0-27492 GCF_017104605.1 Burkholderia sp. Ac-20384
TGCGTCGAGTTGCGCGGGATCGCCGAACGCGCGGAACACGCGGCCGGTGGCCGTCGTGTCGAGCGACATCACCGAGCCGACGTGCAGGTTCACGTGCAGCGGATAGCCGCCGTGCTCGATGCGCACGATCGTCGGCCCGAGCGCGCCGGGCACCGACAGCGCAACGCTCAGGCCGACCGCTTCCGCGAGCCGCGCCACGTGCGGCCGCGCCGCGCGATAGGCCGGCTGACGCTCGATCGACATGAGCCCGAGCCGCAACGACAACGGGCCCGGCTCGTAATTGCCGGTGATCGCGTCGCGCTTCACGAGCGCGAGCCGCGTCAGGCTGAC
Source organism: Burkholderia sp. Ac-20384 (assembly GCF_017104605.1). Lineage (NCBI taxonomy): Bacteria > Pseudomonadati > Pseudomonadota > Betaproteobacteria > Burkholderiales > Burkholderiaceae > Burkholderia > Burkholderia sp. Ac-20384. The sequence goes on from NZ_JAAGPE010000119.1 coordinate 331, forward strand.
GAGATAGGTGTGCGCCTGCGCGGTCGACAGCTCGGCCGCCGCGGCCAGCTCGGACAGGCCGAGCGGCTTGCGCCGGCGCGCGAGCGCGTCGAGCAGCCGGCCGCCGACCTCGACACTCTGGATCCCGCGCTGCGCCTTGGGCGGCGCGTCGTCTGCGCTGACTTCGTGGTTCTGCACGCGATGATTCTTCCGTTGACGAAACCCCGCATGGTATCCGACGCCATTTATCGCGCCAGCCCGCAGGTTTACCCGTATTAAACAATAGCAAGCGACTTTGTCATTGACAAATATTCGGCGCGGGAAGATGATCCGCTCACTCCCCTCAACACATGGCTCGCAGCCACGGAACGCAACATGGCCAAAGCATTCGCCTCCCAAGCCGATCTGGAAGAGAAGAAAGTCACCTGGACGAAGCTGTCCGAGAACGCGTACGCATACACCGCCGAAGGCGACCCGAACTCGGGCGTGATCATCGGCGACGACAGCGTGCTGATCGTCGACACGACCGCGACGCCCGCGATGGCGCAGGACCTGATCGAGAAGATCCGCAGCGTGACCGACAAGCCGATCAAGCACGTCGTGCTGTCGCACTACCACGCGGTGCGCGTGCTCGGCGCGTCCGCGTATTTCGACGAAGGCGCGCAGCACGTGATCGCGAGCCGCGGCACGTACGAGATGATCGTCGAGCGCGGCGAGGCCGACATGAAGTCGGAGATCGAGCGCTTTCCGCGCCTGTTCGCCGGTGTCGAGACGGTGCCCGGCCTGACCTGGCCGACGCTCGTGTTCGAGCGCGAGATCACGCTGTTCCTCGGCAAGCTCGAAGTGAAGATCATGCACGTCGGCTCGGGCCACACGAAGGGCGACACGATCGTCTGGATCCCGTCGCAGAAGGTGCTGTTCTCGGGCGACCTCGTCGAATACGACGCTGCGTGCTACTGCGGCGACGCCCAGCTCGAACAATGGCCGGCCACGCTCGAGGCACTGCGCGCGCTCGGCGCCGAGAAGCTCGTGCCGGGCCGCGGCCCCGCGCTGCTGAACCCGGCCGACGTGAACAAGGGCCTCGACTACACGAAGGATTTCGTCACGACGCTGCTCGCACAGGGCCGCAAGGCCGTCGAGCAGCAGCTCGACCTGAAGGCGTCGATGGCGCTCACGCGCGAAGCGATGGATCCGAAGTTCGGCCACGTGTTCATCTACGAGCACTGCCTGCCGTTCGACGTGTCGCGTGCATTCGACGAAGCGAGCGGCATCACGCATCCGCGCATCTGGACCGCGCAGCGCGACAAGGAAATGTGGGCCGCGCTGCAGGACTGAGCGGCTTGCACAGGCGGAGTGTCCGGCAGGGCGCTCCGCCTTTTTTCTGAAGCGGCGACTGGCCACGGCTTCCTGCCGTCTTTCCGTCCGCCGTACCCGATCTCACAAGAAAGCAGGGCGCACGTACGCCCTGGGAGACGGCTGCGCGCTCGAATCGCGCAACCTGTTTGGAGAGAGACATGCCCCAATCGCTTCCCGCCGAAGCGACGCTCGCGCACGCGAGCGCTTCGGCTTCCGCATCGGCCGCCACGGACGACGCGCTGCTGTTCCGCAAGATCGCGTGGCGGATCGTGCCGTTCCTGTTCCTCTGCTACGTCATCTCGTTCCTCGACCGCATCAACATCGGCTTCGCGCAGTTGCAGATGAAGCACGATCTCGGCTTCAGCGACGCAATGTACGGCCTCGGCGCCGCGGTGTTCTACGTCGGCTACGTGTTCTGCGAAGTGCCGAGCAACCTGCTGCTCGCGCGGTTCGGCGCGCGCCGTACCTTCACGCGGATCATGCTGCTGTGGGGCATCGCGTCGACCGGGATGATGTTCGTGTCGCAGCCGTCGCATTTCTACGTGCTGCGCTTCCTGCTCGGCGTGTTCGAAGCGGGCTTCTTTCCCGGCATCGTGCTGTACCTGACCTACTGGTTCCCCGCGAACCGGCGCGCGGCCGCGATCTCGGTGTTCTTCGCGGGCGTCGCGGTGGCCGGCGTGCTCGGTGGCCTGATGTCGGGCTGGATCATGCGCGACATGAGCGGCGTGCTCGGGATGCACGGCTGGCAGTGGATGTTCGCGATCGAAGGCGCGCCGGCGATCCTGCTCGCATTCGCCGCGTTCACGTTGCTGGTCGACCGGCCGCAGGACGCCACGTGGCTCACGTCCGATGAGAAGGCGCGGGTCGCCGCGCTGTGCGCCGATGGCCGCGGCCACGGCAACGCGCATGACGGGCGCAGCCTCATGGCGGCGCTCGCGAATCCGCGCGTGTACCTGTTCGCGTTCATCTATTTCTCGCTGACCTGCGCGTCGCTGACGCTCAATTTCTGGATGCCGCTGATGATTCGCGACTTCGGCGTGACCGACGTCGTGGCCGTGAGCCTGTACACGGTCGTGCCGAACGCGGTCGGCGCGGTGGGGCTGATCCTGATCGCGCGCCGTTCGGACCGCACCGGCGAGCGGCGCAAGCACTTCGCGTGCTGCACGATCGGCGGCGGGCTCGCGCTCGCGGCGCTGACGCTGCACCTGCACAGCTTCGCGGCGATGCTCGCGTGCCTGTCGGTCGCGGCGACGCTGATCTTCGCCGCGCTGCCGATCTTCTGGGCCGTGCCGACCCGCTACCTGTCGGGCAATGCGGCCGCGGCCGGGATCGCGCTGATCAGCAGCATCGGGATCACGAGCGGCATCGTCAGCCCGTGGGTGATCGGGATGATCCGCACGCGTACCGGCAGCATGGATCTCGCCGTGTATCTGCTGGCCGCGCTGCTGGTGGCGAGCGGCGTCGCGCTGATGCTCGGTGTGAAAGGCGAAGGCGCGCCGCGCGACTAGGCAAGCAACGGCCGGTCGCTGCTCGCGGGCGGCGGCGACCGGCGCGACATATGGGCCCCGTATCCGAATCCATCGAGGAGACGATCGATGTCAGCCCCTCTTCAAGCGGACGCCGCACGTGCGGTCGCGTCCGGTGCCGCATCAACGGACGACGACGCGCTGTACCGCCGCATCGGCGCGCGGATCGTGCCGTTCCTGTTCATCTGCTACATCGTGTCGATCCTCGATCGCAGCAACATCGGCTTCGCGCAGTTGCAGATGCGGCAGGACCTCGGCCTGACCGACGCGATGTACAGCCTCGGCGCGGTGCTGTTCTTCGTCGGCTACGTGCTGTTCGAGGTGCCGAGCAACGCGCTGCTGCGCCGCTTCGGCGCGCGCCGCACGTTTGCGCGGATCATGTTCCTGTGGGGTGCGGTGTCGGTCGCGATGATCACCGTCGACAGCGCGAAGCATTTCTACGTGTTGCGCTTCCTGCTCGGGCTGTTCGAGGCCGGGTTCTTTCCGGGCGTGGTGTTCTATCTGACGTACTGGTATCCGGCGCGGCGACGCGCGTCGGTGCTGTCGATCTTCTACGCGGGCGTCGCGGTGGCCGGGATGGTCGGCGGGCTGCTGTCGGGCTGGCTGATGCGCGGGATGTCGGGCGTGCTCGGGCTGCACGGCTGGCAATGGATGTTCGCGATCGAAGGCGCGCCCGCGATCCTGCTCGGCGTGATCGCGTGGTTCTGGCTGTGCGATCGTCCCGAGCAGGCGAGCTGGCTGTCCGACGCCGACCGCCAGCGGCTCGCGGCCGACCTGGCCGCCGACCGTGCCGGTGCCGATACGCCGGCGCCGCATTCGCTGCGGCAGGTGCTGGCCGAACCGCGCACCTACCTGTTCGCGTTCATCTATTTCTCGCTGACCACCGCGCTTCTGATGCTGCTGTTCTGGATGCCGCTGATGATCCGCGAATTCGGCATTCACGATGTCGTGCAGATCAGCCTGTTGTCGGTCGTGCCGAATGCGATCGGCGCGGCCGGCCTGATCGCGATTGCGCGGCGCTCCGACCGCAAGCGCGAACGGCGCTGGCACTTCGCGGCATGCGCGTTCGGCGGCGCGGTGGCGCTCGCGCTGCTGACGCTGCACCTGCCGAGCATCGTCGCGATGATGGCGCTGCTGTCGGTCGCGGCGATGCTGATCTTCGCTGCGCATCCGGTGTTCTGGGCCGTGCCGTCCGCGTATTTCTCCGGCGCGGGCGCGGCGGGCGGGATCGCGCTGATCAGCAGCATCGGCGTGTCGAGCGGCATGATCACGCCGTGGCTCGTCGGGCTGATCCGTACGAGAACCGGCAGCATGGACCCGGCGATGCTGATGATCGCGGCGCTGTTGGCCGCGTGCGCGGTCGCGATGCTGGTGGGCGTGCGGGCGGTGCCGCGTGCGGAATCGGCGTGATGCGGGCGGCGGCGGTGCGGTTCAGTTCAGTGGAAGTACAGAAACAGCCCGGGCAGGACGATCAGGCCGTGCAGCACCAGCGCGCCGTAGATCACGCCGCCGCGCGCCTGCAGGTCGATCGACAGGCAGGCGATCGCCGCGATGACGCCGATGACCGACAGGCCAGCCGCCCAGAAGAGCGCGGTGATGAGCACGCGAAGGCCCATGTACGGATCGTCCATCGAACTGGCGAACCCGTAGCCGAACAGCAGCGCCAGCAGCTCGATGAGCGCGACGACGAGAAGACCTGACGCGATTCGCGCGGTTCGTTTGGCATGGTCCATGGCAAGGCGGGGTGGGTAGGGTCAGGAGCGCTAGCCTACACGATCCGTCCCGAATAGGTCGCGCAACGAGAGTGGCCGTCGCCTGGCCGAAACCGCGTGGGCTACGCCCGATACACCTCGATTCGGTTGCGGCCACGCTCCTTCGCGAGATAGAGCGCCTTGTCGGCGCGCGACAGCGGCTGGTATGCGCCGAAGTCCGACGCCCGCATCGCGTCGATGCCGATGCTGACGGTCAGCGTGACCGGCTGGTCCTCGTGCGTGAGCCGTGCCTGCATCGCGCGTTGCTGCACGCGCTGCGCGAAGGCCAGCGCGCGATCGAGATCGGCGCCCGGCAGCACGATCGCGAATTCCTCGCCGCCGACCCGGCCGACGATGCCGTCCGGCCCGGTTTCCGCGAGCAGCAGCCGCGCAAAATGCCGGAGCGCGCGGTCGCCGACCGGGTGGCCCCAGCGGTCGTTCAGCGCCTTGAAGTGGTCGAGATCGAGCATCAGCACCGCGGCGGCCTGGCCGGTCGTGCGCACGGCGCGCAGCGCGGCTTCGCTTTGCCGCATGAAAGCATGGCGGTTCGACAGCTGCGTCAGGTGGTCGGTGGTCGCCATCCGGTGCAGTTCGGCCTCGATGTGCTTGCGGTCGGTCGCGTCGGTGATGAAGCCGTGCCACACGGTGCCGCCGTCGGCCGTGCGCTGCGGGCGCGCATCGCCTTCGCGCCAGCGCAGGCCCTGGCCGGGCAGCAGCACGCGATATTCGAGGCGCCACGGCGTCAGTCGTACCGACGAGTCGTGCAGCGACAGCCGATAGGCAACCAGGTCGGCCGGATGGATTCGCGTCTCGACCGCCTCCGCGCTGCGGGCGATCTGCTCGGGCGTCAGTTCGTAGATGTCGCCGACGCCCGCGCTCGCGTAGGAAAAGAAGCGGCGCCCGTCGGGCGCCTGCTGCAGCTGGAACACGAGCCCGGGAACCTGGTCGGTGAGATCCGTGACGAGCGCGGCCGAGTCGCGCAATCGCGCGGCGAGCTCGCGCAGCGCGGTGATGTCCGTGGTCGTCCCGACCATCCGGAGCGCACGGCCGTTGGCGTCGCGGTCGATCACCTTGCCGCGGCTGCAGATCCATTTGTACGAGCCGTCCTTGCAGCGGATGCGGTGCTCGACCGCGTAATAGTCGCTGCGGTGCTCGAAGTGCGCGAGCATCGCGGCCTTCACGTCGGCGATGTCGTCCGGATGCAGCCGTTCGTATGCGTCCTCGATCCGGGTGCTGAGCTCGTGCGGCGCGTAGCCGAGCATCGCCTTCCAGGCCGGCGAGTAATGGATCTCGCCGGTTTCCACGTTGCGATCCCACACGCCGGTGCCGCTTTCGGTCAGGGCGAGCGTGGTCAGCGTACTGTGTTCCTCGACGATGCCGAGCCGTTCGCGCAAGGTCACAGTTTCGATCGCGCGGGCAAGCGCGCTTGCGGCAAGCGCGGCGAGATCGCGCAGGAGTGCGCGCTGCGTGGCGTCGAGCGCCGGGGTTTTATCGTCGACGACGCACAGCGTGCCGAGCGTCGCGCCGTCGGGCGCGGCCAGCTCGCAGGCCGCGACGATCCGCAGCGCATGAGGCGGGCCGTCGGCGCGTTGCCCGTTGGCGTCCGCGCGACGCGGGGCGAACCGCGAATCGGCGGCCGGCGTCGGTTCGACGTGGGGTAGCAAGACCTCGGCGGGAAGTTGAGCGGGAAGCCGATCGGGCAGTGCGCCGTCGGCGGCCAGCACGCGTTGCGCATCGGCGTCGGCGCGGGCAACGAACGCGCCGGCGGCGCCGAAATGCGCACGCGCGACACGGCAGACGCTGTCCAGTTCCGGCAGGGGTGGGAGCGCGGGCTGACGGTCGGCCGGACCGCGTGCGGAGGCCGGCGCGTCGCCGGTCTCGGTGATGAACATACGGACCCGCATGGTCGAATTCCGCAACGGACGATTGCCCTCGTGATCGGACGAATACCGGTCGAACGAGGTCGCTTGGGGACTGCAATCGCAGAGCTTACTGTTGCGCGGAATGCGTGGCAAGCGAACCGGAATCGTCTGTCGGGATGCGACATAAATGCCGGCCGGGAAAGAATCCGGTGCGTGTTCCCGCAGACGAATCCACCGATCGGCATGTGCCCGGAAACGTGCCGCGGAACCTCGGATGATTGCGGGCGTTTCGCCACGCCTCACCGCGTTCCGCAGCACATCCCGGGGTTCGACGTGCTTGCTGCCTTCGACGTTGCGGGGTGCCGCGTGCTCAGCCTTCGGTCGCGTAGCGCGGCGCAGGCGTGTCGGCCGACAGGTGCGGCGCCATCGTGCGGCGCGCGGCCTCGTATGCGGCCCATTCGTCACCCGCGTGCAGCGACGGGATCGTCACGAGTTCGCCGCGATCGAAGCCGACCAGCGCCGCGTCGACCATGTCGTTCGCCGACATCACGATTTCCTTCGGCAGATGTTCGAGCGGCAGGCCGCCCGTCTGCCAGAAGTCGGTGGCGGTCGCGCCGGGCAGCACCGCCTGCACCTGCACGCCCTTGCCGGCGAGCTCGTGATGCAGCGACTGGCTGAACGCGAGCACGAACGCCTTGCTGCCGCCGTACACGCCGTTCAGCGTTTCCGGAGAGATCGCGACGATCGACGAAATGTTGATCACCGAGCCGTGGCCGCGGGCGACGAAGCCGGGCACCGCCGCATAGGTGAGGCGCGTGAGCGCGGTCACGTTGAGGTCGATCATCCGCGTCATCGCGTCGACGTCGCAGTCGAGCAGCGGCGCGTGCGTGCCGATGCCCGCGTTGTTCACGAGCAGCGTGATGCTCGCATCCTGCTTCAGCTTTGCCTCGACGGTGGCGAGTGCCGCACGGTCGTTGAGATCGGCGCCGATGATCTCGACGCTGCGCCGGGTCTCGTTCGTGATGCGCTCGGCGAGGGCGACCAGGCGGTCGCGGTTGCGTGCGACCAGGATCAGGTCGTAGCCGCGGCGTGCGAGGCGGTCGGCGTAGACGGCGCCGATGCCCGACGAGGCGCCGGTAATGAGGGCGGTACCGCGATGTGCTTGCGTCATGATGTGCTCCGTTTCGGTGGAAATGGCCGGATGGCGTGAAGCCATTCTGGTCTCGAATCGCTGCGACACAAATGACGTAGATGGGTATGATTCAGGACATCGGGCGACCCACTCGCCCGGGACGGGAGAACGCACATGCACCGCATCGGTTTTCTGATCAGCGACGGCTTCCAGATCATGGCGCTCGCCGCGCAATCGGTGTTCGAGTACGCGAACATGGGCATGAGCGAGCCGTTCTACGTGATGGACAACTATTCGGTCGATGGTGGCGACGTGCGCTCGTCGCTCGGCCTGCCGGTGGCCACGCACGCGCTGCGCGGGCGGATCGCCGTCGATACGTGGATCGTCGCGGGCGTCAACGATCCGATCGCTTCGCCGGCACCGGCCGACGTCGTCGCGTTCCTGCGCCGCACCCATGCCCGCGCGCGACGGATTGCCGGCATCTGCACGGGCGCATTCGTGCTGGCCGAGGCCGGGCTGCTCGCGCAGCGCCGCGCGACGACGCACTGGGCGTATGGCCGCGACATGCAACGGAACTACCCGGAGATCCGCGTCGAGGAAGACCGGATCTACATCGTCGATGGCCCGATCTGGACGTCGGCCGGGATGACGGCCGGCCTCGACCTCGCGCTCGCGATGGTCGAAAAGGATCTCGGCGCCGATGCCGCACGCTCGGTCGCGCACAAGCTCGTGATGCACCAGCGGCGGGCCGGCGGCCAGTCGCAGCATTCGGAAATGCTGGAGCTTGCGCCGAAATCCGACCGGATCCAGAACGCGCTGAACTACGCGCGGCAGCATCTCGGCCGCACGCTGACCGTCGAGGATCTCGCCGAAGCCGTCCATCTGAGCCCGCGCCAGTTCAGCCGCGTGTTCACGCTCGAAACGGGGCAGTCGCCCGCGAAGGTGATCGAGCGGCTGCGGCTCGAATCCGCGCGGCTGATGATCGAGCAGAGTCGCCATTCGCTCGACGTGATCGCGAAGGAAAACGGCTTTCGCGATCGCCGGCACATGCGCGAGGCGTTCGTGCGCGGGTTCGGCGTACCGCCGCAGGCGATGCGGCGCGACGCACGCACGGACGAGCGGGAAACGGGTTGATGCCCGTGGGCGCGAGACGCCAGCGCGAGTCGGAAAAATCGCGCAGAATTTCCGGCATCCTTCGCGAGGAGACACCATGCACGCCGAGCCGTTCGACATTGCGATACCCGATCACACGCTGGATGACCTGCGTCGGCGCCTGCGCGACAGTCGTCCGCCGACGCTCACGCCCGCCGAGCCGTGGCAGCAGGGTATGGACGGCGCGTGGCTGCGCGAACTGAACGGGTACTGGGCCGAGCGCTTCGACTGGCGTGCGGTGGAGCGTGCGCTGAACCGGTTGCCGCAGTTCGTCGCGGATGCCGGTGGCCAGCGCGTGCATTTCATCCATCGGCGTGGGGCGGGACCGAACCCTTATCCGCTCGTCATCACGCACGGCTGGCCGGGCTCCGTGTTCGAATTCCACGCGCTGATCGATCGTCTTTGCGATCCGGCGGCATTCGGCGGCAATCCTGACGACGCGTTCGATGTCGTCGTACCGTCACTGCCGGGCTTCCTGTTCTCGCCCGCGCCAACGGCACCCGGCATGTCGGCATTTCAGGTCGCCGACCGCTGGGCCGCGTTGATGTCCGGTCTCGGCTATCGACGCTTCGGCGCACAAGGCGGCGATCTCGGCGCAGGCGTGTCGATTGCGCTCGGCGCGCGCCATGCCGATCGGGTGGACGGGATCCATTTGAACTACCTGCCCGGCAGCTACGAGCCGCCGACGGACGCGGTTTTGCCGCTGACCGAGGGCGAACGGGCCTTCGTGACGCAGCGCGGCGAGTGGGCCGCGCTGGAAGGTGGATACGCGCATGTGCACATGACGAAGCCGCAGACGCTGGCCGTCGCGCTCAACGATTCGCCGGCCGGACTGGCCGCATGGATCGCCGAGAAATTCCGCGCGTGGAGCGATTGCGACGGCGACGTCGCACGGCGGTTTTCGCACGATGCGCTGCTGACCGGAATCTCGCTCTACTGGTTCACCGGCTGCATCGGCTCTTCGATGCAGATGTATTGGGAAAACCGGCTGCAGCCCATGCGCTTCGCGGCCGGGCAACGCGTGACGGTGCCCGTCGCGTTCGCGCGCTTTCCGAAGGAAATCAGCCGTCCGCCGCGCAGCTGGCTCGAACGCGTGTTCGACGTCGTGCAATGGACCGACATGCCGAGCGGCGGCCATTTCGCGGCGATGGAAGAGCCGGATCTGCTGGCCAACGATATCCGGCGATTTTTCCGGCGGTTTCGGTCATGAGCCGGTCGGCCGGCGAAGCGGGCGCAGTGCGCCATTGACCATCCGGTCGACAGCGAGCGCGAGCGCCACGCGGGGCGCGACGCGATCGTGTCGGCTGCGTTATCGCGTGACGAACGGTGCGGCGTCGTCCGGCGCCGTACGCGCATGCTTGCGCTGGCGCAGCAGCGCGACGCGGCAGTTCTCGCGTGCGGCTTCGCGGCCGTCGTCGTCGAGCAGCACGAGATCGCCGCGCATCACGTTGAGCGTGATCACGTCCTCGCCCGGCGCGCCGAGCGTTTCCGGCGTATGCACCGAGCCGGCCGGTTCGAGCACCGTCGAGCCGGCGTGCGCCACCCAGTCGTATTCGCGGTAGCGCCACGCACCCTGCAGCGTATGGACGAACACCTCGCCGTCGTGACGGTGGCGCGGCAGCGTGCCGCCGGCCGGCATCTTCAGCAGCGCGGTCAGCGTGTCCTCGGCCGCATTGATGTGCAGGTACTTGATTGCCAGCCCCGGCAGGTCGGCGCTCATCGGCAGCCACGGCAGCGCTTCGCCAGGCAGGCACGAGATCGGCGGCAGGTCGGTGGAGAGCGGGGCGGACGGCTGCGTCATGGCGAGAGGCGGAGCGGAAATGGGGAGCCCGCATTATCGCAGAGCCGGCTCGTGCAGCCGAACAGGACGTTTCGCGTTGGTTTTCGCGCGCATGCGCAGAGGCGATCCTTACAGCTTGAAATGTGCAGCTAAACTGTACAGTTTGCCTGTCTATCTGCTATCTTGAATTTATGAACACGCCATTGCCTTCCTCCGAAGCGCTCCCGCTGGCCGGCCTTGCCGGCGACCTCCGCATCTCGGTCGGCAAGCTGATGCGGCGGATGCGGGAGCAGATCCACCCGAACGACCTCACTTCATCGCAGAAGTCGGTGCTGTTGCGGCTCGACCGCGACGGCCCCGCGACCGTGTCGGCGCTCGCACGGGCCGAAAGCGTGCGGCCGCAGTCGATGCGCGTGACGGTCGCGACGCTCGAGACGCTGGGCGCCGTCAGCGGCGAGCCCGATCCCTCCGACGGCCGGCAGACGCTGATCGCGCTCACGCCCGGTTTCCGCAAGGTGCTGCAGGCCAACCGCGCGGCCAAGGACGACTGGCTGTTCCGCGCGCTGCACGCGCAACTGTCGGAGGCGGAGCAGGCCGAGCTCGCGTCGGCCGTGAAGTTGCTGCAGCGGCTTGCCGAATTCCAGGAACCGCCGCGTCCGTAAACCGCCTCGCCCCGCTCGCCGAAAGGACAACCCAAACATGAACCTCCCGCATCTCGTGTCGTATTTCTTCGGCGGCGCGTTTCTCGCGAACGTCGTGCCGCATCTCGTCAGCGGGTTGCGCGGCGAGCCGTTCCAGACCCCGTTCGCAAATCCGCCCGGGCGCGGTTTGTCGTCGTCCACGGTGAATGTCCTGTGGGGCGTCGCGAACCTCGTAGTGGCCTATGTGCTGGTGTGCCGGGTTGGCGATTTCGACGTCCGGATCACGTCCGACGCGGCGGCGTTCGGCCTCGGCATCCTCGCGCTCGGCCTGTTCGTCGCGCGGCACTTCGGCGAGCTGCATGGCGGCAACGAGCCCGAAAGGGAGCGGCCATGAGCGTGCCGGCGGCGGGTGTCTTCCGCTCGCTTCGCAGCTTCAACTATCGCGTGTGGGCGATCGGCTCGCTCGTGTCGAACATCGGCACGTGGATCCAGCGTACCGCGCAGGACTGGCTCGTCCTCACGCAGCTCACGCATCACGACGCGTCGGCCGTCGGCATCGTGATGTCGCTGCAGTTCGGCCCGCAGCTTTTGCTGCTGCCGTGGACGGGGTACGCAGCCGACCGTTTCGACCAGCGCAAGCTGCTGATGGCGACCCAGGCGCTGATGGGCGGGCTCGCGCTGTTGCTGGGGCTGCTGACGGTGACCGGCGTCGCGCAGCTGTGGCACGTGTATCTGTTCGCGTTCCTGTTCGGGTGCGCGTCGGCGTTCGATGCGCCGGTGCGGCAGACTTTCGTCGCGGAGCTGGTCGCCGATCGGGAGCTGGCGAATGCCGTCGCGCTCAACTCGACGTCGTTCAACGCGGCGCGGATGATCGGGCCGGCGGCGGCCGGCTTCATCATCGCGTCGGTCGGCACTGGCTGGGCGTTCCTGCTCAACGGGCTCAGCTTCGTCGCGGTGCTGGCGTCGCTGTCGATGCTGCGTGACGACGAACTGCGTGCGCACGCGCGGGCCGACCGCACGCGCGGCAGCCTGCTCGACGGGTTCCGTTACGTGTGGCAGCGCCCGGACCTGAAGGCGATCCTCGTGATGCTGTTCCTGATCGGCACGTTCGGGCTCAATTTCCAGCTGTTCATCTCGACGATGGCGGCCAGCGTGTTTCACGTCGACGCGCGCGGCTTCGGCGTGCTGTCGTCGATGATGGCCGTCGGCACGATTACCGGTGCGCTGCTCGCGGCGCGTCGCGACCGGCCACGTTTCCGGCATCTGTGGATCGGTGCGGCGCTGTTCGGGCTCGGCTGCACGCTCGCCGCGCTGGCGCCGGGCTACTGGCTGTTCGGCGCCGCGCTCGTGCTGACCGGGATCGCCGCGATCACCTTCATGAACTCGACCAACAGCCTGGTGCAACTGTCGACCGAGCCGGCGATGCGTGGCCGCGTGATGGCGCTGCGTCTCGCGGTGGCGCTCGGTGGCACGCCGATCGGCGCGCCGGTGGCCGGCTGGGTCGCGAATCATCTTGGCCCGCGCTGGGCGCTGGGTGTTGGCGCGATGTCCGGTTTTGCCGCGGCGCTGGTCGCGACGCATTTCATGAAGCGGATGCGCGCGCAGTCGAGCACGGGCGACGGTGCTTGACCTGCGGTGAAGCCGGCGTAGGCTGCCCGACCGTTCAGCCGTTCAGCTGTTCAGCCGTTCAGCCGTTCAGCCGTTCAGCCGTTCAGCCGTTCAGCCACTCAGCCACTCAGCCACTCAGCCACTCAGCCACGATAGTCGTTAAGCCGCCGGCCGCGCCACCGCATGCGCGGCTTCGAGACAGGTCTGGAACAGCAGCGCGGCCCGCGACGGCCGCGGCGAGCGCCGCAGCAGGCTCACGAACCGGCACCGGTAATTGAACCGGTGCGGTGCGATCGGTTGCATCAGCCCCTTGTTTTCAAAGCTTTCCGCGTAATGATCAGGCAGGAAGCCGAGATAGCGGCCGGACAGGATCAGCGTGGCGATCGACTCCTGGTCCGACGCGGTCGCGCTGCGCGTGAGCTTCGCGCGATGGCTCAGTTCCATGTTCGGCGAATGGAAGCCGAGGCCCGCGAACGCATGGTGGCCGATCGTCGTCCACGTGAGCTTGCCGTGCGGCGCATCGTAGAGCGGATGCTGGCGGCCGCAGTAGAGCAGCATCCGTTCGTCGAACAGCTCCGAGTACACGAGGCTGCCCGAGTTGCGGTGCGCGGGAATGATCCCGACCTGATAGCTGCCGTCGATGATCCCGCGCTCGACCTCGTTGATCGACGCGACATGCAGGTTCAGCGCGACGTCGGGGGCTTCGTCGGCGAACTGGCGGATCGCGTCGCCGAGCCGCGCGTTCGCGTTGGTGGCCGTCTTGTCGAATACCGCGACGTGCAGTTCGCCGCCCATCCGGTCGTGAATGCCGTCGATCCTGCTGCGAAATGCTTCCATCGACGCGAGGAGCCGCAACGTTTCCTCGTACACCGTCTGGCCTTCGGGCGTCAGCGTGAAGCCCGCGCGGCCGCGCCGGCACAGCACGAGGCCGAGGCGCGTTTCCAGATCCTTCACGTGCCGGCTGATCGTCGAGATGCCGATATTCAGTTCCAGTTCGGCCGCCGCCATCCCGCCGCACTGCACGACGCCCTTGAAGACCCTCAGCAGGCGGAGATCCATGTCGCTGAGCTGCCCGAGCAGCGCGCGACTCTTCGGTTTCTTTGCTTGCATAAATGTGCAAGTGAACATTGATATTGCGATATTCAAAAGACTAATTGGCCTCCCGACAATGCGCAATATCAACATAAGGAGGAGGGGCGCCGCGCGCCGACCGACATGACCGACATCACCACCGCCCAGCAGGACGAAACCAACCTCCGCACCGATGCCGCGTGGCTCGACGCGCACTGGATGCCGTTCACGGCCAACCGCCAGTTCAAGGCCGATCCGCGCATGATCGTGTCGGGCAAGGGCGCGTATTACACGGATGGCGAAGGCCGCAAGATTTTCGACGGCCTGTCGGGTCTCTGGTGCACGGGCCTCGGTCACGGCCGCACGGAAATCGTCGAAGCCGTGAGCCGTCAGGTCGCGCAGCTCGACTACGCACCGGCGTTCCAGTTCGGCCATCCGAAATCGTTCGAACTCGCGAACAAGATCAAGGACCTGACGCCGGCCGGCCTCGACTACGTGTTCTTCACGGGCTCGGGCTCGGAAGCGGCCGACACGTCGCTGAAGCTGGCCCGCGCTTACTGGCGCGCGAAGGGCAAGGGCACGAAGACGCGCCTGATCGGCCGCGAGAAGGGCTATCACGGTGTGAACTTCGGCGGCATCTCGGTTGGCGGGATCGGGCCGAACCGCAAGCTGTTCGGCCAGGGCCTCGACGCCGACTTCCTGCCGCACACGCAACTGGCTGAAAACAAGTTCTCGCGCGGCATGCCCGAGCACGGTGCCGAGCTGGCCGACCGTCTGCTCGAGCTGATCGCGCTGCACGACGCATCGAACATCGCCGCCGTGATCGTCGAGCCGTTCTCCGGTTCGGCGGGCGTGGTGGTGCCGCCGAAGGGTTACCTGAAGCGCCTGCGCGACATCTGTACCGCGCACGACATCCTGCTGATTTTCGACGAAGTCATCACGGGCTTCGGCCGTGCCGGTGCAATGACGGGCGCCGACGCGTTCGGCGTGGTGCCGGACATCATGAACTTCGCGAAGCAGGTGACGAACGGCGTGCAGCCGCTCGGCGGCGTGATCGCGACGAAGGAAATCTACGACACGTTCATGGCCGCGGGCGGCCCCGAGTACATGCTCGAGTTCCCGCACGGCTACACGTATTCGGCGCATCCGGTCGCATGCGCGGCCGGCGTCGCGGCGCTCGACCTGCTGGTGAAGGAAGACGCGGTGGCCCGCGTGCGCGATCTCGCGCCGCATTTCGAGGCTGCGGTGCACGGGCTGAAGGGCCAGCGTCATATCACCGACATCCGCAACTACGGGCTGGCTGCCGGCCTGACGATCGCGGCGCTGCCGGGCGAGCCGGCACGGCGCCCGTACGAGATCGCGATGCGCTGCTGGGCGAAGGGTTTCTACGTGCGCTACGGCGGCGACACGATCCAGCTGGCGCCCCCGTTCATCTCCGAGAAGCGCGAGATCGACAACCTGGTCAACGCGCTGTCCGACGCATTGAACGAAGTGGACTGAGCCGCGGCTTGCCCCGAGCGATAACCGAATTCACGAAAGAGTCAGATACATGAAACACGACAGCAATGTGACGTCCACCGTCGGCCACCTGATCGACGGCAAGCGCGTCGACGGCGGCAGCCGCGTCCAGCCGGTGTTCGACCCGGCCACCGGCGAATCGCACAAGAGCGTCGCGCTCGCCGACAAGCTGACCGTCGAAGCCGCGATCGCGTCCGCGCAGGCCGCGTTCCCGGCCTGGCGCAATACGCCGCCGCTGAAGCGCGCCCGCGTGATGAGCCGCTTCAAGACGCTGCTCGAGGAGCACGCCGACGAGCTGTGCGCGCTGATTACCGCCGAGCACGGCAAGGTGCTCGCCGATGCGATGGGCGAGCTGCAGCGCGGGATCGAGAACGTCGAATACGCGACCTACGTGCCCGAGCTGCTGAAGGGCGAGCACAGCAAGAACGTCGGCCCCGCGATCGATTCGTGGAGCGAGTTCCAGGCGCTCGGCGTCGCGGCCGGCATCACGCCGTTCAACTTCCCGGTGATGGTGCCGCTGTGGATGTGGCCGATGGCCGTCGCGTGCGGCAACACGTTCGTGTTGAAGCCGTCGGAGCGCACGCCGTCGTCCACATTGCGCATGGCCGAGCTCGCACTCGAAGCCGGCCTGCCGCCGGGCGTGCTGAACGTCGTGAACGGCGACAAGGAAGCGGTCGACACGCTGCTGACCGACCCGCGCGTGAAGGCCGTGAGCTTCGTCGGCTCGACGCCGATCGCCGAATACATCTACTCGACCGGCTGCGCGCACGGCAAGCGCGTGCAGGCGCTCGGCGGCGCGAAGAACTTCGCCGTCGTGATGCCGGACGCCGATATCGGCAACGCGGTGAACGCGCTGATGGGCGCCGCATACGGCTCGTGCGGCGAGCGCTGCATGGCGATTCCGCTGGTCGTCGCGATCGGCGACGAGACGGGCGACCAGGTCGTCGCGGGGCTGAAGGCCGAGATCGAGAAGATGAAGGTCGGCCCGGGCAACGGCGCGGGCGTCGACATGGGCCCGCTCGTCACGCAGCAGCATTTCGAGAAGGTGACGGGCTTCGTCGAAGCCGGTGTGGAAGCGGGCGCGACGCTCGTCGTCGACGGCCGCAGCGTGAAGGTCGACGGCCACGACGGCGGCTATTACCTCGGTCCGTGCCTGTTCGACAACGTGAAGCCCGGCATGCCGATCTACCAGCACGAGATCTTCGGGCCCGTGCTCGGCGTGATCCGGCTGAAGTCGCTCGACGAGGCGATGGCGCTGATCGACGCGCACGAGTACGGCAACGGCACGTGCCTGTTCACGCGCGACGGCGAGGCCGCACGCTACTTCGGCGACAACATCCAGATCGGCATGGTCGGCATCAACGTGCCGCTGCCGGTGCCGGTTGCGTACCACTCGTTCGGCGGCTGGAAGCGTTCGCTGTTCGGCGACCTGCACGCGTATGGCCCGGACGCCGTGCGCTTCTACACGAAGCGCAAGACGATCACGCAACGCTGGCCGTCGGCCGGCGTGCGCGAAGGGACGGTGTTCAGCTTCCCGTCGAACCGCTGACGCGCCACCCGGCTGCAAGCGTCGCCTGCCCGCATGACGGCGGGCGACGCGACACGGCCGGCGTGATTGCCGGCGGCAGAAGGCCCGCCCGGATCGATGATCCGCGCGGGCTTTTTGACGTCCGCGCGACGCGCGCGGAAGACGGCGGAATGACGCTTACGGCGCGACCACGTGCCACATGTCCTTGAAGTTGTCGCCGTTGCGGTCGCCCTGTTTCATGTCCTTCGAGAAGAAGTACAGCGGCTTGCCCTTGTAGGCCCATTGCGGGCTGCCGTCTTCGCGCTTGACGATCGTGTAGGGCCCGACCGGAACGTCGGTTGCGCTGGCCTTGTACGGCGGCCAGAAGGATTCGCACTGGCCCGTGCACGCGCTGGTGCCGGCGTTGGCCTTGTCCTTGTCGAACGTATAGACGGTCATCCCGTTCGCGGCGACGAGCGAACCGTTTTCGACTTTCGTGATCGAGCCTTGGGCCGACGCCGAAGCGGATGCAATGACGAGCAGGGCGGAGCTGACGAGCAGCGCGGCTTTCATGAGGGCCTCCTGTAATCCGGTGGGCGGCCGCGATCGTGCACGGGCGAGCGTGCGCCAGGATCGCGATGAATGGTGCCGGAACGCGGTGCCGTCGCCGCCGGTGCGAGCGACGCAGGGTCGAATGGCGGCGAACGGAGCGCTCCATTCACGATAGGCGGTTTTTGGCGGGGCTGCGAGAACATCGGGGGCGTATCGGCCGCGCGTGGGCGTTACACAACGGCGCGGCGATTGCCGTCATGCTCCGGCTCCGCGATTTGCCATCCGTCCCCTTGGTACGAAGTACGCATGCCAATGCGTCAGCGCCGCGCGCGATTGGTCAGCGCGACGCCCGCGATCACGAGCGCCCCGCCGGCCAGCATCGACGGCGACAGCGGCTCGCTGAGCAGCACGACCGACAGCAGCACGCCGAACACGGGCACCAGGTTGGTGAATACGGCCGCGCGGGCCGGCCCGAGTTCGCGGATGCCCTGCGAATACCAGACGAACGCGACCACCGTGCCGACCGCGCCGAGGTAGAGCATCGACGCGATGGCCTGCCACGTCAGCGGCGTGCTGCTTCCGGCGGGCGAGCCGACCAGGTGCGCGACGATCAGCAGCGCGAGGCCCCACAGCGCCGCATACGTTGTGGCCGCCAGCGGCGACAGCCCGTCGAGCGCGCGCCGGCCGATCACCGTATAGGCGGCCCAGCTCAGCACCGCGCAGAGCATGTAACGTTCGCCTGCGCCGAACGTATTGCCGAGATCGGTCAGCACGCGCAGCAATTCGCCGCGGCTGATCACGACCAGCGCACCGAACAGCGCGACGGCGATGCCGGCCCAGCGCGACAGCGACAGGCGCTCCCCGCGCACGACGATCGACAGCAGCACGGCGGTGGCCACCGGGTTCAGCGCGACGAACAGCGCGGTGCGGCCCGCCGGCATCCGCGCGAGCGCCGCGAAAAAGCACACGTTGTACAGGAAGATGCCGGTCGCACCGAGCCCGAAGGTCGTCAGGATCTGCCGGCCGCTCAGCTTCGGCAGCCCGCCTTCGAGCTTCCACGTCAGTACGACCAGCAACAAGGCGGCGATCGCGAAACGGCCGGTGGCCGCGGTGGTCGCCGGCATCGACGCGGCCAGGATCCGGCCCGCGATGAACGTGCCGCCCCAGAACAGCGCGACGAGCGTGAGCTTCACGTAGATGGCCGCGTGCGGCCGGGTGGCAATGAGGGCGGCGGGTGGGGCGGGAGCGTTCATGTGACGGGGTGTCTCGATTAATGCCAGTGGCGGCAACGCGCGTTCGACCGCGCACGGCCGACGATGCCGAATCGCGCGATGGCAGGCTGGATTCAGGTGAATGTGGGCGGATGTTGCGTCGTCAGCGAAACGCCGGCGCCGACGCGAGCGCGGTCAGCACGACGGGCATCGCGAGCGCTGCAGCGATCGTCTGGAACGCGGTGATGCCGGCCATCAGCGGCGCATCGCCGCCGAGCTGGCGCGCCATGATGTAGGACGCCGACGACGTCGGCAGCGCCTGGAACAGCAGCGCGACCGTCAGCGCCGCATCGCCGAGCCCGAACAGGCGGCCGGCGGCGAGCGTGATGAGCGGCATCGCCATGAACTTGAACGCCGACGCGATGCACACCGGCTGTAGCCACGCACGCGCCGCATCGAATTTCAGCGCCGCGCCGACGCACAGCAGGCCGAGCGGCATCGACGCGACGCCGAGCGCGCGCACGGCCGGTTCGACGGCCGCCGGGAGCGAGACGCCGCCGGCTTGCATCGCGATCCCGAGCATGCACGCGACGACGAGCGGATTCGACAGGATCTGGCGCGCGAGCGCCGCCGCGCCGAGCCGCGTGTCGCCGTAGCGTGCGAACACGAGCACGCACATCAGGTTGACGGTGGGGACGATCGCCGCGACGCACACGGCCGCGAGCGCGATGCCTTTTGCGCCGAACAGGCCGGCCGCGAGTGCGGTGCCGACATAGTTGTTGAAGCGCACGGCGCCCTGGAACACCGACGTGAAGCCGGCGCCGTCGACCCGCACGAACCGGCGGACCAGCAGAAGAAGCGCCGCGGCGAGTGCGGTCGAACCGACCAGCGCTGCCGCGAGCGGTAAAACCGGCAGCGATTGCAGTCGCGCGTTCGCGAGGCCGTCCGCGAACAGCGCGGGCAGCAGCACGTAGTAGCACAGCCGCTCGGCCTGCGGCCAGAACGCGTCGGCGATGAAGCCCGTGCGCCGCAGGCCGTGGCCGAACGCGACCAGCAGCGCAACCGGCGCCAGCGCGAGCAGGATCGGGCCGATCATCGGCGTGCCTTCACGCAAGCCGTGCCGGCGGTGCGGGCCGCCTCGAGCGGCTGGCACGCAAAGCGACGGAACGAGGCGGGAATCCATCCGGCGGGCAACATGGCGACATGCAATCGAAAGAATAACGATGCCGCCAAGTTAACACGCACAAGCAACAGGAATAATTGTTAATTATCGGGTGTTCAATGAGAAATTCTCATTGATGATGCGGTGACTTCGGCGGCCAGCGCACGCGCGAAACGTTCGGCAGGGCGCGACTGGTGTTCGAGCAGGACCACCGCGCGCCCCATCTGCGGCTGGCCGAACGGCAAGCGCGTGACGGGCGGCAGGCGCGCGAGCGTCGAATCGGGGAGCGCGACGATCGCAGCACCGAGCCCTCTCGCGACCATGCGCGCGATCGTTTCCGCACTGTCCAGCACCATCTCCTCGCGTACCCGCACGCCGATGCGGCGCAGCTCCGCGGCGATCATGCGGCCGGCCCATGCCTGCGCATCGAAGCGGATGAACGGCAGGGAATCGAGCAGCGTGACCGCGTCGCGTTCCGCATGGTCCGGCGGCGCGAGCAGCCAGAAACGGTCCTCGTACAGCGTGGTCCACGTCAGTTCCGCCGGATGCGGGCGCACGGGGTTGGTCGTGATCGCCGCATCGAGTTCGCCGGCCGCGACGCGGTTCGCCAGTTCGGCCGACATCCCGGCCGACACGTGCACGCGCAGCCCCGGGTGCGCCGCGCGCAGCGCGAGCAGCGCGTCGGGCAGCGGGCCGGACAGCGCGGTCTGGATCGCGCCGATCCGCAGGCGGCCGACCAGCTTCTTCTCGTCGCTGAGCGCATCGGGAATCCGGTCGACCATCGCGAGTACCTGCTCGGCCTGCGCCAGCAGGATATTGCCGGCCTCGGTAAGCACCGGCTGCCGGCGCGAGCGATCGAACAACTGCACGTTGTATTCGCTTTCGAGCGTCTTGATCTGCAGGCTCACCGCCGATTGCGTGAGGCCGATGGCTTCGCCGGCCCGCGCGAACGTCCGGTATCGGGCGATGGCGACCAGCGTTCTGAATGCGCGTAATGACATGAGCGGACGGAGGTGGGCAGAGGCGGCCCCGGCCGGCGCGATTGACGGCGCGTTGCGGGTAACGGTTCGCCGGGCCGCCGCCGGGGTTCGCGACATCATGCCCGCGCGTCTCGAATCGGGCAACCGGCCTGCATGGCGCGCGCGGGGCGTCGCCGATGCGTCGCGGTGGTTCGAGCATTCTTTAAAATGATATAGTTCTATTTTTAGAATGTTTAAGCCGGGCAAGCGTGCTTGATGGAGCACCGTGACGCGGGCGCCGGCGTGTCGAGACCGAAGTGGAAAGAGGAGCAGGGGCATGACGAAGGTGGCACATCCGGGTTTGTCGTCGCAGCGGCTGACGGCGCTCGATACGCGGCTGAACGAACGGTACGTGGCGTCCGGGCGCTTGCCGGGGGCCGTGACGATGATTCATCGTCGTGGCGAGCTGGCGCACGTGAACGTCGTGGGATCGATGGATATCGAGCGGGTGAAGCCGATGCGCGAGGACGCGATTTTCCGCATCTATTCGATGACCAAGCCGATCACGAGCGTCGCGTTCATGACGCTGGTCGAACAGGGGCTGGTCGCGCTGGACGATCCCGTGTCGAGCGTGATTCCGGCCTGGAAGGATCTGGGCGTTGCCGTGGCCGGCGCACGAAGCCTCGGCGGGTTCCAGACGCGGCCCGTCGCGCGCGAGATGCTGATGGTCGACCTGCTGCGCCACACGGCCGGGTTGTCGTATTTCTTCCAGGCCCGCACGAACGTCGATGCCGCGTACCGCGAACTCGCACTCGGCGAACCGGGCAACCCGGGCGGCCTCGACGGCATGATCGCGGACCTGGCCCGGCTGCCGCTCGACTACTCGCCGGGCGACGAATGGAATTATTCGGTCGCGACGCACGTGCTCGGCTATCTCGTCGAGAAGATTTCCGGGCAGCCGTTTGCCGACTACCTGAAGCAAGTGCTGTTCGACCCGATCGGCATGCCCGACACCGGCTTCTTCGTGCCGGACGAGCAGGCCGGGCGTCTGTGCGCGTGCTATCGCCCGGGCGCCGATGGCGGCCTCGTGCTGCAGGACGACCCGGCGGCCAGCGCGTTTCTCCGGCCGCCTGCGCTGGCATCGGGCGGCAGCGGGCTCGTATCGACGGCGGGCGACTACCTGCGCTTCTGCCGGATGCTGCTGAATCGCGGCTCGATCGACGGGCACCGGATCCTGAGCCCGAAGACCGTCGAGCTGATGACGATCAACCATCTGCCGGGTGGCAAGACGCTCGACCGGATGTCGCGTTCCACGTTCAGCGAGGCTGTCTACCCGGGGCTCGGTTTCGGGCTCGGCTTCGCGGTGACACAGGACCTGGCCGCGACGATGCAGCCGGGCAGCGTCGGCGATTACTTCTGGGGCGGCGGCGCCAGCACGGCCTTCTGGATCGATCCGGCCGAGGACCTGATCGTCGTGTTCATGACGCAACTGCTGCCGTCGACGACGTACCGGATCCGCCGCGACCTGCGGCATTGGGTCTACGGTGCGATGGGCGACGACGATGGCAGTGCGCCGGCGTGACGCGGATAGCGCGTCAGGCCGCCGGCTTGCGCGTGGTTTTCCGGGTGCCCGTGCGCGGCGACGGGATCAGGTCGGCACTGCGGTCGTCGCTGTCGAGATCGTGCGTGATGTCGAGCACGAAACGGTCGGCGCGATAGAGATAGAGCCCCGCGTGGACGATGCAGCCGTCGCCGTCGGTCCACCAGCGGCGCATGCGAATCAGCATGTCGGCCATGCTGCAGTCGGCGCCGTCCGACGCGAGCAGGTCGGCCGTCTCCTGGTCCGCATACGCGGCCGTGATTTCCTGGCGGGCCTTCGCGAGCGGAAGGCGGTTGTATTGACGGACGAGATAGCCGACCTTGTTCCGCGCGTCGCTGCCTTTCGGAAACCGGTCGTAGGTTTCGCGTGCGACGAAGCTGTCCATCACGCCGTAAGGCGTGCCGTCGTGCAGATGAAGCGTGCGGATCCGCATGTAGGCGGCGCGCATGGGCTGGCCCGTCTGCAACGCGGCGGGCAATTCGGTCACGGCTTCACGCAGCAGCACGCGCAGCGTCTGGCCGGGCGCAAGCTGCAGCGGATCGTTGATCGCGGCGCGCAGCGCCGGATTATCCGCCGGCGAGACGACATCGGCCGTGACGAACGTGCCGCGGCCGCGCGCGCTGCTCACGAGTCCTTCGGCGCTCAGCTCGGCCAGCGCCTGGCGCACGGTGATCGTGCCCGCCTGATAGAACGCGCACAGCTCGGGAATCGGCGGCAACTGGTCGCCGCGCTTCCATTCGCCCTGGTGGATTCTTCCGCGCAGCAGGCTGGCGATCCGCGCATAAAGGGCGACCCCTTTGCGCTCGGGGGGCGACGACGACGGGTTCAATCACGGGCTCCTGGAATGATGCGGGCGGCGGGATGGCAGAGCGTGGCGCGGCGGGCGCAGCTCAGATAAATGCCTAACATTCTACTCTTGGAATGTATGGGCTCAGGCAGGCGTCCGTATCGGTGCGCCGCCGATCGTCACACCCACAGCCGGTACATCCAGAACGATTCGTCCTCGATGAAGCGTTGCGTGAATTCGCTCGGCGAGAATCCCGTGATCCGCTTGACCTCACGGCTCAGATGCGCCTGGTCGGCGAACCCCTCGTCCAGCGCCAGCGTGGCCCAGTTGAACGCGGCGCCGGCTTCAAACCGGTCGCGCGCCGCAAAGAACGCGCTTTCCGTCCTGACGAGGGTTTGCCATTCGCGCAGCGATCGGCCGCTATAGGTCTTGATACGTCGCTCGACCTGGCGTGGGCTGTGGGTATGCCGCCATTCGCGCGCCTGCAGGGCGAGGCGCTCGACCCAACTGCGTCCCGCATTGCGTAGCGACGACAGCGGCGTCGCGGGCCGTAACGCCCGCCAGCGGGGCGCAAGATGACGCTCGATCGTCGCCAGCGCGTCGGCATCGCGGTCCGCGCCGACCAGCGCATCGAGCAGCGGATGCCAGTCGTCGCCGAGGCAAGCGTGCGCGTCCAGCACGCGGTCATGGATGTCCGCCAGCGCGAGGTCGAACAGCGCCCGCGCTGCATCGGCCGTGAAACAGATCATGCCGATCTGCCCGCCTGTCGGCGACCAGGCGACGGTGGGGAACGAATGACTGCCCGAGAGCGTTGCCGCCGCGCCGAAGGGGCGCCACCGCGGGCCGTCGACCGTGTTTTCGACGAAGCCCGCGTCGAGGCCGCGGTACCACGACACGCACACGAGCGGCGTGGCCGGAAAATGCGAGAGCCGCTGCGCGTCGCTCAATGCGAATCCGCGCGTGTCTTGCAGGGCGATCGCGACGACCGCGCCCTGGAGCGCGGCCGGCGCAGGATACAGCCGCGCATGCGGCGGCCGGCCGCCGCTCGGCACGCGGGGCGCACGCGCAAGCGGGTCAGGGCATGACGACGGGATCGGAGGCGGGCCGGAGCACATGTCGCCGGAGTATAGGGACGGTTCACATGGCTGTCGATGTCGTTTGCGTTCAAGACCGCATGCGTACCGGTGCAGATAATCCGCTCCATGAACACGCGATCCACTTCCCAATGTCCATTCCATGCGGACGCCGCGACTTCGGCGCCCGTGCTTCACCCGCCCGGCGTATGGCCGCCGGGGCCGCCTGCCGGCCTGACGGGTTGGGGGCTGTTGCGCGCGATGTCGCGCGACCTGCTCGGCACACTTGCCGGCTGGCAGCGTACCTACGGCGACGTCGTGCACTTGCGAGTACGGCCCGAGCATGCGGTGGTCGTGACCGACCCCGCGCTCGTGCGCGAACTCCTGGTTACGCATCACGATGCGCTCGGGCGCTGGGAGCGAGCCATCCGGGTGTTCGCGCAGGTCCACGGCCATAGCGTGCTGGTCGCCGAAGGCGATGCGTGGCGCGACAAGCGGCAGGCGTTGCAACCGAATTTCATGCCGAAGCCGGTGCAGGCGTTCGTACCTTCGATCGCGGCGACGGCCGGACATGCGCTCGCGCAGTGGCCGGCGCGCGATCCTGACTGGCCGATCGAAAGCGCGCTGACGTCGCTGGCGATGGACGTGATCATGCGCACGATGTTTTCCGACGCGATCGGCGACGATGCGCGTGCAGCCGAGGAAGCCGTGCGCACGGTGAGCGCGGCGGCCAACGCCGATTTCTACTGGCCGGCAAGCACGCCGGACTGGATGCCCTGGAAGCGTGGCAAGGCGCGGGCGATGGCTGTGCTGAACGGGCTGATCGATCGGCAACTGCACGCGCGTCTCGACCTGCCGGCGCGTGCGTGGCCCGACGATCTGCTGTCGCGCCTGTTGCGGCTGCATCGGGACGACGCGCGGCGATGGCCGTTGCAGGCGGTGCACGACGAATGCATGACCGCATTCCTCGCGGGCCACGAGACGACGGCCGGGGCGCTGACCTGGTGGGCGTGGTGCATGGCAACGAATCCGGCGGCGCAGGCCGCCGCGCGCGACGAGGTGTCGCGTGTACTGGGCGGTTGTGCGCCGTCCGCCGAGACGCGATCGTCGTTGCGCTACCTGACGCACACGCTCGAGGAAACGCTACGACTTTATCCTTCCGCGCCGATCCTGATCAGCCGCCGAGCGGCGCGGCCGATCGCGCTGGGGCCGTGGCAGTTTCCCGCGCGGACGCTGTTCATGCTGCCGCTGCAACTGATGCAGCGCGATGCGCGATGGTTTGCGGAGCCTGACGTGTTCCGTCCCGAGCGTTTTGCGGACGACGCGCCGGCCGCGCCGCGCGGAACCTACATGCCGTTCGGCACGGGGCCGCGCGTGTGTCTCGGGCAGCATCTGGCGATGACGGAAATGACGGTCGTCGCGGCGATGATCCTGCAGCGCTACGAATTGTCGGCGCAGCCCGGCATGATGCCGCCGCGGCCGGTGCTGAATGTGACGCTGCGACCGGAGCGGCTGCTGCATCTTGCGATCGCGCCCGCCGCGGACGGCGGTACCGTGTGATTCGAGCGGTGCGCTGAATCGACGGCGCATCGAACGCGACGACGTTCGCGCCGGATTCGCGTGTCGCGAACGATTGCCGTTCGCGCGATGCGGCGTCATCGAATCGTCGGAATGTCAATGCGCGCCGGTCGCTGCTTTCGGCGCGCGCTGGCGCGGCATCGCGCAGCACCTATGCTTGAAGGGCCCGGCCCGGGCGGAGCCCAAGGAGGATGGTCATGCGCATGCTTCTCAACATACGAATCCCTCACGAGCCGTTCAACACGCTGGTGCGCGACGGCAGCGTCGGCGACGTGATCTCGCGAATACTCGAAGCGGTCAAGCCGGAGGCCGTGTATTTCACCGAGCAGAACGGCGGGCGCGGGGCGGTCGTGATCGTCGACCTGAATGATCCGTCGCAGATCCCGGCGCTCGCGGAGCCGTGGTTCCTGATGTTGAATGCGGACTGCGAGTTCCGCGTGGTGATGTTGCCGGACGATCTCAAGAACGCCGGGCTCGCGCAGATCGGCGCGAAGTGGAAGTAGACGCAGCGGGAATCGGCGCATGACGATGTCCCTGCCCGGGAACCGGGCAGGCGGCATGGCGCAGCCTTCGCGTGCCGGCTATCGCGCAGGCTGCGACGGTTCGGCGTTTGCCGCTTGCGTGCCTTTCGGCCGCAATAGCAACAGCAGGCCGCTCAGTGCCGCCGCCGCGACGAACACGAAAAAGAGCTGTTCGTTCCATCGGCGCAGGCTGTCGGACGCCACGCCGCCGGCACTCCCGGCCGCGGCGCCGGCTTCCAGCAGGAACGTGAAGACGGCCGGCACCGGCGCGGAGCCCAGGTAGGCCAGGAATGCGAACTGCAACCGGCCGCGGGTCAGGAGCGACCAGACGTCCTTGCCCATCAGGCCGGCGACCAGCACCACGGGCGGGACGAGCACGATCGATGCGGCACTGATCGCGCACAGAAACAGCCAGCCAAGCCCGATGATCGGAATGAGCGACATGAGTCGGGGCTCCTGTTTTCGGGCAATCCTGTTGTCGACGGTGCATCCGTATCGGCCTCGCCGGATGACCATGGCATGCGGCGCTTCACGGAGTGTGCCCGATTCCACGCCGGTTGCCATCCGTCGGCATCGACGCGGTCATCCCGCCGCGTCTTCCCCCAGCGCCTGGATGAAACGCGAAAACAGCTCGGGCTGCGACGAAATTCCGAGCTTCGCGTACAGGTGCCGCCGGTGCACCTTCACCGTTTCGGGTGAGATCGCGAGCCGCTCGGCGATCGCCTTCGACGAATTGCCGCGCAGCACCATTCGCGCGATCGACATTTCGCGATCGGTCAGCACGCCCGCGCCGAAGCGGGCGAGCGCCTGCTCGACACGCGCGCCGAGGTCGGCAT
>NZ_JAAGPE010000120.1:0-27607 GCF_017104605.1 Burkholderia sp. Ac-20384
CGCCGTGACGATGCCGCATGCGCCGCACTGCACGGCCGCGACGCCCCGCGCGACCGCCTGCGCCGGGCGCGTTCGCCGCATCATTCGACGGTCACCGATTTTGCGAGGTTGCGCGGCTTGTCGACGTCGGCACCGCGCGTGCAGCCGACGTGATACGCGAGCAGCTGCAGCGGGATCACGTTGACGATCGGCGACAGCAGGTCGCCCGATTCGCGCACGCGGATCAGGTGCGTGTCGCGGTCGGCGTCGATCCCCAACTGATCGCCGGCCAGCACGTAGAGCCGCCCGCCGCGCGCGCGTACCTCGGCCATGTTGGATTTCAGCTTCTGGAACAGGCGGTCGTCCGGCGCGATCGTGACGACCGGCATCGCGCTCGTGACGAGCGCGAGCGGGCCGTGTTTCAGTTCGCCGGCCGCATAGCCTTCCGCGTGGATGTACGACACCTCCTTGAGCTTCAGCGCGCCTTCCATCGCGATCGGGAAGTGAATGCCGCGCCCGAGGAACAGCGCGTTCTCGGTGCGCGCGAATTTCGCGGCCCAGCCCATGATCTGCGTTTCGAGCGCGAGCGCGTGGCCGATGCGCTCGGGCAGCGCATGCAGCTGCTTCAGGTGCAGCGCGACCTGCTTCGCGTCGAGCCGGCCGCGTAGCTGCGCGAGTGTCAGCGTCAGCACGAACAGCGCGACGAGCTGCGTCGTGAACGCCTTGGTCGACGCGACGCCGAGTTCGATGCCGGCCCGCGTCAGGAACCGCAGCGGCGCGTTGCGCGCGATCGTGCTGGTCGCCACGTTGCAGATCGCCATCGACAGTTCCTGGCCCATGTCGCGCGCCCGCTCGATCGCGCCGATCGTGTCGGCCGTCTCGCCCGATTGCGAAATGCCGACGACGAGCGTGCGCGGGTCGGCCACCGTATCGCGGTAGCGGAATTCGCTGGCGATCTCGACCTGGGCGGGCACGCCCGCGATGGCCTCCAGCCAGTACTTCGCGGTCAGCCCCGCGTAGTAGCTGGTGCCGCAGCCGAGCAGCAGCACGCTCCTCACTTTCGACAGCAGCGCGCGCGTGCCGTCGGTCGCGTCGAACAGCGCCGGCGAGATCGTGTCGATGCCGTCGAGCGTGCTGTCGATCGCCTTCGGCTGCTCGAAGATCTCCTTCTGCATGAAGTGCTGGTACGGGCCGAGCGCGGCGTCGCCTTCGCGTGCCTTCACCTGGCACAGCGGGCGCTGGGCTTCGTGGCCGACCGAGTCGACCACGGCGATGCGATCCGGCGTGATCAGCGCGACATCGCCGTCTTCCAGGTAGACGAAGCGGTCGGTCAGGTCGCCGAGCGCCGCGCAGTCCGACGCGAGGTAGTTCTGTTCGGCGCCGATGCCGATCACGAGCGGTGAGCCGGCGCGCGCGGCGACGAGGCGCTGCGGTTCGCGCGCGCTCAGCACCGCGATCGCGTACGCGCCATGCAGCCGCTTGACGGCGCGCATGACCGCGTCGAACAGGTCGTCGCGATAGAGGCTGTGGATCAGGTGTGCGATCACCTCGGTGTCGGTCTGGCCGCGAAACGTATAGCTGCGCTCCCGCAACTCCACGCGCAGCGCGTCATGGTTCTCGATGATGCCGTTGTGCACGACCGCGATCGTGTCGCCGGACATGATCGGATGCGCGTTCATTTCGGACGGTGCGCCGTGGGTCGCCCAGCGCGTATGCGCGATGCAGGTCTGCGCTTCGAGGCCCAGCGTCAGCACGCGGGCCTGCAGGTCGGTCACGCGTCGCAACGTGCGTTCGCTGCGCAGGCGGCCGTCGTCCTGTACGGCAATGCCGCACGAATCGTAGCCGCGATACTCGAGCCGGCTCAACGCATTGACCAGTTGCGGCACCTGATTGTTCAGGCCGCTTGCTCCGACGATTCCGCACATGATTCACCTCGTCAACAAAAGGTTGCCGCCCTGCCGGCCAAGCACGGCAGTCCGGTGTCAGGAGCGGCGCCGCGCGGCACGATGCAGTCCCGTGCGCGGCGGCGCGTCTCCGCTGACCTACTCGCGGGGCTGCGGCCCCGCGTGGGTTACCCATTCGATGCCGGAAATCGAGCCGTTCGCGTCGTGCGACGCGACGAGAATGCGCGTGGTGCGCCGCGCGCCGCGCCGGTGGGCGCCGGCCAGCGCGTTTGCCGGCACCGAGCGCACCTTGGCGCTGGCCGAGCGGCGCAGCATCTTCGACACGCGCAACCGGTACGCCAGCGGATGCACGACGCGCCCCGCGATCAGCCACGTGACGATGGTGCCGGCGATGATCGCGATGGAAGTCGCATAGAACACTATCTGTTCGATCGGCATTTCTGCCGGGTTGAACGGCAGCAGGTAGCGGTACGTGTAGATGCAGATCGATGCCCACACGGCGCCCACGAGTGCCGGCCGCAAGAGCCGGAACCAGATGATCAGGGCGGTCCCGACGAGGCGACCGCGCTCGGCGATCATGTCGCGCGGTGCGCGCAGGGAAAGGTCAATAATCGGCGCGTTCTTCATGTTGAATGCCTCGGTCGGGGCTGACCCATACGGCCCGCTTGCCGCGGCCCCGCAGCACGATGGCAGGCAGGGCGACGACGGTGGTGATCATGCTGATCAGCCAGAAGGCGACGGGATACCAGACGGTGTCCAGGAAATACATCAGGAGTTTTTCGTCGTAACGACGATCGATCATGCTGCCGATGATCAGTTGCAGGATGCAGGTGGCGACCAGCAGCATGCCGTGCCAGTGCGGCACGACCGATACGTGCCAGCTTTGCGGCAGCGGGTACACGACATCGATGAGCGCGAGCAGCAGGATGAACGACATCGAGTAGGCCCACGCAATGCCGATCAGGTACTCGGCGAACAGCGGCCACATCATCATCTGCGTCGGCCGCGCGAGCGTGCCCGCGTACTTCATCAGCACCTGGATGCCGCCCTTCGACCAGCGCAATCGCTGCCGGTAGAGGCCTTTCAGCGTCTCGGGCATCAGGATCCAGCTCAGCGCGTGCGGCTCGTACACGACGCGCCAGTCGCGGCACTGCAGCTTCCAGCTGATGTCGATGTCCTCGGTCAGCATGTCCGAGCTCCAGTAGCCGACGTCGGCGAGCGCGGTCTTGCGGAACATCGTGATCACGCCGGATACCGTGAAGATGCGGCCGTACACCTGCTGCGTGCGCTTGATCAGCCCGACGATCGACGAGAACTCGCCGACCTGCATGCGGCCGAGCAGCGACGTGCGCGTGCGGATGCGCGGGTTGCCGGTCACCGCGCCGACGCCCGGGTCGGTCAGGAAATGTTCGAGCATCCAGCCGATCGCGTCATGCGCGAGCAGCGCATCGCCGTCGATGCACAGCAGGTATTCCGCATTCGACACGGCTGCCGCCGTCGTGAGCCCGACCGCCTTGCCTTCGTTGCGTGCGTGATGGATCACGAGCAGCCGCGGGATCTCGACGGCCAGCGCGTTGAGGATCTCGCCGGTGCGATCCGTGCTGCCGTCGTTGACCGCGATGATGTCGTAGTTCGGGTACTGCATCCGGTCCAGGTGGCTGATCACGCTGCGCGCATTCGCGGCTTCGTTGAAGCAGGGCACGACGATCGAGATCTTCGGAATGCCGCTCGCCGCGATCGTCCGCGTGGACAGCTCGCGGCCTTCCTCGAGCAGGAAGTAGTGCACGACGCCGCCGATCATCCACAGGTACGACATGAAGAACGGATAGTAGAAGACGAAATCCTGCAGGCGCTGGATGATGCTGTGGGTCGTCATGGCGTCCTCGTCCCCGGTGCTTTCTGCGTTTGCATCAGTGCGTTGATCGACGTCGGGTCGAGGCGCGACTTCAACGACATCACGTCGCGCATCGCGTCGAGATCTGGCTGGTCGTTCAGGAAGTTGTCCGGGTAGTAGCCGAAATTCACCGCGCCCTCGCTGCGCAGCCGCCGCATCTGCGCGAGCAGCGTGCTGGCCGCCACGTCCTTGTGCGCGTGCCAGTCGTACGACTGCAACTCGAACACGGTGCGCTGCAGCCCGAGCTTCTTCGCACGGACGGCCCGCACGAGCTGGTCCATCCAGTCTTCGGGATCCTTCGCCTGCTCCATGTACGGCATCGCCATCAGCGCGACGTAGTCGTAAGTGGCGAGGAAATCGTCGTAGTTCTGCGCGTACCACGCTTCCGATTCGGGCTTGAGCACCGGCATCGCGAAGATGTTGCGCGCGGTCAGCACGTCGCCCACGTTCTGATGGGCCAGCACGATCTGTTCGAGCTGGCGGGTCAGGTCGATCAGGTAGCGCGACTTCTGCCGGGTCCAGCGTTTCAGCAGGTCGGGGTTCTCGCGGATCTTGCCGACGTCGGCCGGCAGCCCCCACTGCGAATAGATGCGCAGCGCGTGCCGGCCCGCATCCTCGTAGTCGTCGAGCACCGCGTCGTCGCTGAACAGGATGCCGCTGAACGACGCATGCTTGCTGAGATCCTCGTAGATCTGCTGGATCATCAGCCGCGCATCCGGATCGAACGGGCTCAGCCGGAACGTGCGCGTGCCGTTCTCGCGGGCCGGCGCACCGCCGTAGGCAGTCACGGCCTCGAGCCCGCGCTGCTTGTCGGCCGGCGGCCGGAACGCGAGCACCGGCATCCATGCGTACACCTGCACGTTGGAGCGCGTGTTGAGCTGCCACGCGGCGCGCGAGAACAGGTCGGCGCGCATCGGCAGGTGCCGGTTCGGGAAATACACGGATTCGGCCACGCCCGTGCCTTTCGGGTCCGCAAACGCCTGCAGGTAGACCGATTTGGGCTGCATCCGGTAGATGCGTTCGATCAGCTTGCCGAGATTCGCTTCCTGCCGCGCGGGGTCCGGGTCGTAGACCTGGTCCAGGTCGACCTGCACGGTGCGCTCGGGCACGTCGACGTCGCCGCGGTTCGACGCCGGCTCGCGCATTGAGCGCTCGAACCCGCCGATGTCGACGTCGTACATCATCAGAATCCGCCGCAGCCGGTCCAGCGGCACGTCCGGCGTATTCGGGCCGGCATCGAGGCTGAACTGGATGTCCATGCCGAGTGACGTCGATATCTGGCGCACGGGCTGGTTTTCCGCGCCATATGGCCACACCATCGAGCGTGCGACGATGCCGGTATGTTCGCGGATCTGGCGCACGCATGTCTGCAGGTCGTTGTGCACGCGCGCTTCGAATTCGGCGTCGGTTTCATAGCGCTTCTCGTCTTGCAGATAGAGGTGCGACGTGGTCGCCGGCAACTCGTTGCCTTGCGGATTCGCGACCGCGCCGTGATGGAGGTTGTGCGTGTGGCAGCCGAGTTCGACGAACGGCGACTGGCCGACCTGCTTCACGTCGTCCCACGACATGAAGTAGTCGCGCGGCACCTGGACCTTGTCGCTGATGCGGATCGGCGTATCCGCCGGCGTATCGATCCACGCTGTGACGATGCCCATCACGGCCGGATACTTGAAGCGCTCGAGCAGCGGCAGCACCTTCGTGTAGTGGCTGCGAAAGCCGTCGTCGAACGTGAGGAGCACCGCGCGCGGGGGCAGCGGCTTGCCGCCGTGCCGCGACTCCTCGATCTGCTTGACCGTGATGGTGTGGTAGTTGTTGGTCTGCAGCCACGAGAAGATCGCGGTCAGCGTGCCGGTATCGACCGCGAACGGGTCGATCATCGCCGACTTCGAGGAAAACGACGCCATCAGGTTGTCGCGCACGTCATGCATGCAGATCACGCGAAACGTCTTGCCGTCGGCCGGGTCGGAAGGCGGCAGCAGGTCGATCATCTTGGCGTTGGTCACGCCAGGAAACAGCGAACAGGCGGCAAATGTACCGAGGCATCCGCACATGAAGGTCCGTCTGGATTGCATTGCTCGATCTCCTTGCTAGAACGGCAGGTTGACCGACATGAAGCCGGTTTCGGAGCGTTCGCGCTCGCCGTCGTACGCGTGGCTGCTGACCTCGACGCCATAGCTCAGCGTGATGTCGTGCTTGAACGTCCACGCGTGCTCGAGGCGCGCGCTCCACAGGGCGCTGGTGCCGAAGCCGCGCTCGTTGTACACGCCGCCGGACACCGAGACGCGCTGCTGCAGCCCCATGTCGCCCTTCTTCCACAGGGTCAACTGGTGCATGACGGTCGCCGCGGCTGCATAGTCGCGGTTCGGGTTGAAGTAGGGCGCGTCCTGGCGCGTGTTGCTGTCGGTGCCGAGATCCAGCGAGACGTTGACCTGCTGGTTGGCGCTCGTGTACACGCGTTGCGTGGCGGTGGCCGAGATCTCCTGGTGCAGGTTCGAATCGCTGTAGCGGCTCACGCCGTAGCTCAGCTTGACCTCGCGACGGTCGTTCTGGCGATACACCACCGAGACGTTCGCCGAGCGGCCCCAGATGTGCGCGGCATACGCCTTCCACGGCAGCGAGTTGTCGTTGGTGTCGAGCCCGCCGCTGACCGTCCAGTAGTCGTTCAGCGCGTAAGCGATCGACCCGCGGCCGCCGGTTCGGCCGTCCGAGCCGAACGAGCGCGTGACTTCGCCCTGGACCGTGAGCGGCCCGTGCCGGTAGTCGCCGCCGACGCCGGTGCGCGTGCGGCTGACGTTGCCGGAGTCGGTCTGCGCATAGCCGAAGAACGTATGCGAGAAGACGCGCCAGTTGTCGCCGAACGGTTGCGAATACACATAGCTGTCCGACGTGAAGCTGTTGTCGGCCAGTGCGCTGTTGCCGTGCTCGTAGCTCAGGTCGGTCGTGAACACGGGGCTGCGGTACGCGTTGTAGTCACGCTTGAAGCCGCGCACGGCGCCGCTGTCCGGGAACGTGTTGTCCAGCGTCTGGTCGACGTTCTTCGCGGTCGCGTAGTCGTCGGCCGTGAGCGCCGCGCGGCCGAGGCCCGCGAGCATCTCGACGCTGTCCGGGTGGTCGGTCAGCGACGCGCGGTACATCGCGATCGCCTGGCGCGGATGCGACTGGCCGGACACCGCGTCGGCGTGCGCGGCACGGATTTCCGCGTTGAACGGCACCTGTTTCTCGAGTTCTTCGAGCGCGGCGATCCCTTGATCGACGTGACCGGTGAAGATCAGGTATTGCGCGCGCAGCCGGTAGTAGCGCAGATAGTCGCTTTCCTCCGGGCCGACGGTTTGCACGTCTTTGGCCGGCGGCAGTGCGTTGCCCATGTCATCGAGCACCTGCTTCGCATCCGTCGCGCGCCCCTGGTCGATGTACGACCAGAACAGCCCTTCGCGCAGTTCGATCGGGCGCGTGCGTGCGCCGTACTGGAAGCCGCGGGTCGCGCGATCCGTCGGCGACGCGGTCGCCTGCTTCAGCGCGCGCTGGTACACGGCGTTCGCCTTGCCCGGTTCGCTCAGGTACAGGTAGGCGTCGCCGACGGCCGACAGCGCGTCGATCGAGATCTCCGCATTGGACGGAATGGTCTCGAACGTCGTGACGGCCGTCTTCATGTCGCCGCGCGCCGCATAGGCGACCGTGCGGTCGCCCGCGAGCGCCGTCCGGACCGGCGTGTACTCGGGCGTGGTCGGCATCCGCTTGTCGAGATCGTCCGCCGCGCGCAGCGCGTTGTCGATCCCGTCGAAGCGGTCGGAACTCGTCATCGAGCGCGACTTGTCGCGCCCGCCGCGCACCTGCTGGCGAATCGCCAGTTCCTCGAGTTGCGCGATGTCGACGGCGGAGAACGCATCGGGCCGCGCCTTCGCTTCGTCGAGCGCCTTGACTGCGCCGCCGCTCGCCGCGAGGCCGAACACGTCATTGCGCACGGTCTCGACGTCGGCGGTACGAAGATTCGGTGCCTGGGGATTCGGTGTCTCGACGTCGGGGCCTTGCGATCGTTGTGTCGGTTCGCCGGGCAGCTGGGCGCCGGGCGTCTGCGAGTTCGGCGCCGGGGACGACGGCGGCGGCGTGCCAGGCATCTGGGGAACCGGCGCAGGCGAGTTCGGCAACGGGGTGCCGGATGCCTGCGCGGTTTGCGTCGGCGTTATCGACGGCGCGGTGGGCGCGGCTTGTACGGCCTTCGGCGGGGTGTCCGAAGCTGGTGCGATCGGCGCCGGCGAAGGGGGCGCAGACGTGTCGGACATCGTCGAGGCGGGCAGCGTCGATGCGTCGGGCGGTTGGGCGTTCTCGGCCTGCGCAAGCAGCATCGGCGCGTCCGGCGTCTGCGCAACCGGTGCCGGCGTATTCGTCGCTTGCGCGGCCGGCACCGGAGCGCTCGATGGCGGCGCCTCCGGTTCCACCACGACCGTGGTCGGCATGGTCGGCTGCGGGCTCGATGCCTGCGCGATCTGCATCGACGCATCCGACGCCTGCGCGATCGGCGTCGTTGCATGAGGGGGCGGGACGCTGTCGGCTTGGGCGATCTGGATTGACACGACCGTTGGCTGCAGGTCGCGCGGTGCCGCATTCGGCGCGCCGTTGGTCCCGGCGATTTCGTTGACGCGGCCCGCTTCCGTCTCGCCGTCGGCGGAGAAGCAGGGGCCGGACGCGACGAGCAGCAACACCAGCGGCGCATGCAGGAGGATCCGCCGGTTGGACGGAGCGACGGTGGTGCATTGTTGTCGACGATTGTTGTCCACGAGGTGTCCTCCTTTCGAAACGATCACATCGGTTGCTCGCCTGACGACGTATGTCGTCAGGCGTTGCACGGCCGGGCGGCGAGTGCCTGGCGATGCGGCCCCGGCTTACAGCCGGTTGCGGATCGCCTGACCGAGCAATGCACGCGATTCGCTGTTCTTCGGGTCGATCGCGAGCGCCCGGCTCGCGTTCTGCTCCACACAGTTCCATTCGTCGATCACCGCGCACGAGCGCGCCTTCGCCAGTGCCCGCGCGCTTTCCAGTTCCGCGCGCGTGATGCTGGCCGTCTGCATGCGCACGGTGTCGGTGCCATACGGCCGGGGCTTGGGTGCGAAGTCCATGCGCCGGCTCGTGCCGGCCAGCATTTCGGCACGCTGCGCACGATGCGCGGTACCGTGCCGCGTGGCGGCACGACCGTAGGGCGAGGTCGCATGCGTACCGGCCGCGAGCGTCACGGGCGGTGCATGCGGCGACTGCCGGTGTTTCGCGTCGGCACGGGATGCGGGCCGCGGCGCGGCTTCCGGTTCGACCGCCAGCGTGACGGGCGGCACGGTGGCTACCCCGGGTGCAGCCGAAGTCGACGCTACCTGCAGCGGCGGCGCGAGCGGAGTGATCTGCGCGCGTGCCGGGGCCGGCTCGGGCGCCGCTGAGGTTCCGGAGGTGCCGGTTGCGGAGGTGCCGGTTCCGGACGCGCCGGTTGCGTGCGAGGCAAGGGTCACGATCGCGTTGCGGGTTTTCCCGACGGCGGTTCCGATCACGCCGGAGATGTCGTGCGTCACGCTCGGATGGCCGACCGTCGTGTCCCGTTCGGCGTAAGCGAAGATGCCGAAGATTGCGGCGAACGCAACGAAACTGAGCGCCGCGTTCTTGCCAGGACCCCAGGTGGGTTTCGGCGGGTGGGTGGGCGAGTCGTCTTGTCGTTCTGCACGAGTCATTCAAAGCTCCTCGATTCGATACGTTGCGGTGAAAGTCGCGTTCCGGACGGGGTCAGGTGGCACTCACCATTTCAACTGCGTGGTCAGTGCACCTGTTTCGACGATCGCGAACTGGGTCGCCCCCTGATAGGTTCCTTCGACCCGGTAGCTCGCATCCGGCACGCTGAACAGGCAACGCGACCCCGACGCATTGAATTCGACGAGAACGCGGCCATGTCGCCGCAGGCGCACCTGGACGTTGGCGAGTGGTTGCCCCGTCTTGGCCGAAGCAAACGACACGCCCAGGTTGTACGGCCGGCCGTCAGGTGGCAGTGGTGCGGTACCGTCGATCCGCGCATCGCCGCAGATATACGAAATGACGTAGCGGCCCGCACCCGGGTCGGACGCGGGGGCAGGGGCGGGTGGCTGGGACGCGAGCGTCTGGGCCATCGCATTCATGCAGAGCGCGGAGATGAAAACGCTCAGGAAAGGGCGAGCATGCTGTCGAAACGAGGAAGACATTGCAACCTCCCGGCCGGAATCAATGGCGAGCATTCATTCCGAGTCAGATTTGCCAGCGTTCTTTTTGCGACACGCTATTGATACACGATGGATTTTGAAGCAACAACCGCGTGTGGCCGGAATGGGACGGCGGTTAAAGATCCTATTTAAATAGGATAACGACGGATTCGTATGACTCGCTTAGCTATGAAGAAAGTCGATATTGCCGAATATGAATATTGCTATTCGGTAGCGATGATCCAGTACGCATTGAATCACGTCGGACGTATCGACTTTCGTGCCGAAAAATAACGACTGATAAAAGGAATTTTTGCGGCTGTATTCCAGGTGAATTGATATCGATCCAGATACAGGTCGCGCGATATGAAACGGGGGTGCGACGTTTTTGGTATTTTAGATTGTTACAGGTAAATCGAAACTTTTAATTTGTTCTGTAACAGGGTATTTCTGTCCTGATAATCAGACGGAATATTTCGGCGTGCAATGTCGCGTGTAAAGGAATCATCCAGGAAACGCAAACGATTGCGATTCTTCTGATAACGATTACGGGTCCGGCGTAGTCATTTTCCAGGCAATAGCGGGATCGCTGCTTGCTACCGGGGAGAGGGGCGCGTGCGCAGGGAAGCGACGCGGATGCATGCGCATACCGGATTGATGCAAACCGCGTTCGCGATCGCGTCGTCGACGAACACGCCGCGAACGCGAACGCGAAGATCAGCGGCTGCCGCCCGCGCTGCGCCGCGCGATGCGCATCGCCGGTGCGGCTGCGGGTTCGACCGCGCCGACTGTACCTTCGACCGCCGTGCGCGGCCGGTTCATGATGTAGGTCCACAGTTGCTCGGCCGCGAGCCCGCGCTTGCGGGCCGACCGGTACAGGCGGATTTCGAGCTCGGTGATCCAGTCGCCGGAGCCCGCGCACACGAGCGTGCCTTCCGCGAGCTCCTTCGCGACGCAGCTTTCCGGCAGCCAGCCGATTCCGTGTCCGGCCACGACCATGCCCTTCAACGCCTCGGACATGTGCGTCTCGAAGCACCGGTGCAGCACGTACGGCTCGGTGGCATTCAGCAGCAGCATCTCGACGATGTTGCCCAGAAACGCGCCCGACGAATACGCGAGCAGCGGCAGCGGGGCATCGGGCGTGCCCGGCAACTGGAATACGGGCTTGCCGCGCGCGTCCGGTGTCGACACGGGCAGGATCCGTTCGACGCCCAAGCTGACGAACGGAAAGTGATTCGGGTCGAGCACGATCGGCAACTGCGGGTGGTGATAGCCGAGCAGCAGGTCGCATTCGCCTTCGACGAGCTGCTGCACACCTTCCGGCACGTTCACCGCGTTGACGCGCGCAGTCACGTGGCCGACCTCGCCGTTGAGCTGCTTGAGCCATTCGGGAAACAGCGTGAACACGAGCGTGTGGGCAACCGCGAAACGCACGACCTGATCGCTGGCCGCGAACTGGTCGTAGCCGTTCACGAGATTGCGTGCCGCATACATGCTGCGCAGGATGTCCGCGGCGAGCCCGCGGAACATCTGGCCGGCCGGTGTCAGCGTGATCGGGTTGATGCTCCGGTCGACCAGCTTCGCATCCATCCAGGTTTCGAGTGCGGCAATTCGTCTGCTGAATGCCGACTGTGTGAGGTGCCGGTTACGCGCGGCCCGGGAAAAGCTCTTGGTATCCGCAAGGCTCAGGAAATCTTCCAGCCACTTTGCTTCCATTTCGATCGTCGCTTTTTATAGTCGGGCGCCTGAAAGGCGGCGGCACCGTTTGCTGCACCAATTTTCTAGCGTACCGCGCCTCGCGCCGGTCGACCCGATGTTTTTTTTCGATGGGTGTCAGTCGAAATATGCATGAGCGTTGTCGGCGGGATTACGGCTGCATAGCGTTGAGGTGCCGGACCCGGCTAACCGGACAGTTCATCGCGTCGAACTGCCGGTGCGGCCGCAGACGGTACTTCCCCCAGGGCCGGTTGCGCCGTGTGCGTGCCGGCCCGCCTTCCGATCCTTTCGTTCCGGTGGTCCGGTGCCCGGGCGGCCCATTTTTTGTGCAGTGCAGATTGCACATTCATGACACGCGGGGGAACTATGGTCGAAAGACGCGGCGCAGCATGAACCGTGCGCGCCGGCGACGCACCGTCGTCGCCCGTTGCGTCGGGCGCTGCACCTCGGTGGTGCGCAATGCCGCGCGGGCGTGCCTGGCGCGGCGCAAAAAGGGGGGATTATCGAGGGGATCGCGCAAGGCACGTTCCTTGCGACGCAGTCGTTACGCCGGTCCGGCATGCGCAATGCCGGGGAAAACGATCGATGGAGAAAAGATCGATGAAGCCATTCGATGAAATGCTGCAATCCGGCGACATGGTAAGGGCGCCCTACGCGCGCCTGAAGCAGTGGCTCGACACCCAGAATCCCGCGAGCCTCGCCCAGAAAGCCCACGACGCGGAAGGCGTGTTCCGCAAGACGGGCATCACGTTCGCCGTCTACGGCGACGCGGAGGCCGCCGAGCGGCTGATTCCGTTCGATATCGTCCCGCGCATCATTTCGGGTGCCGAATGGAGCCGGCTGTCGCTCGGCATCGAGCAGCGCGTGATGGCGCTCAACGCCTTCCTCGACGACATCTACCATCGCCAGGAAATCGTCCGCGCGGGCATCGTGCCGAAGCATCTGATCGCGCACAACGAAGCATTCATCCCGGAGATGATCGACTTCCGGCCGCCCGGAAACGTTTACACGCACATCATCGGCGTGGACATCGTGCGCACCAGCGAGAACGAGTTCTACGTGCTGGAAGACAACGCACGTACCCCGTCGGGCGTGTCGTACATGCTGGAAAACCGCGAGACGATGATGCAGCTCTTCCCGGAGCTGTTCCAGCAGGTGAAGGTGCGTCCGGTCGAGACCTATCCGCAGATGCTGCGCCAGTCGCTCGCGGCCGTGTGCCCGCCGGGCGGCAACGCCGACAACCCGACCGTCGCCGTGCTCACGCCCGGCATCCACAATTCCGCGTACTACGAACATTCGTTCCTCGCCGACCAGATGGGCGTGCACCTTGTCGAGGGCAGCGACCTGCAGGTGATCGACGGCCGTGTCGCGATGCGCACGACCGAGGGTTTCCGCCCGATCGACGTGCTGTACCGCCGCGTGGACGACGCGTTCCTCGATCCGCTCACGTTCCGCCCCGATTCGGTGCTCGGCGTCGCGGGGATCATGGACGTGTACCGCGCGGGCAACATCACGATCGCGAACGCGCCCGGCACCGGCATCGCCGACGACAAGGCGATCTACTCGTACATGCCGGAGATCGTCGAGTTCTACACGGGCCGCAAGGCGCTGCTCGAGAACGTGCCGACCTGGCGCTGCGGCGAGGCCGACAGCCTGAAGTACGTGCTCGACCATCTCGACGAACTGGTCGTGAAGGAAGTGCACGGCTCGGGCGGCTACGGGATGCTGGTCGGGCCGTGCGCGTCGAAGGCCGAGCTCGAAGCGTTTGCCGCGAAGCTGCGCGCGCGCCCCGCGAACTACATCGCGCAGCCGACGCTTGCGCTGTCCACGACGCCGATCCTGACCGAGGCCGGCCTCGCGCCGCGCCACGTCGACCTGCGGCCGTTCGTGCTGGTGTCGGACCGGATCCGCATCACGCCGGGCGGGCTCACGCGCGTCGCGCTGAAGGAAGGATCGCTCGTCGTCAACTCGAGCCAGGGCGGCGGCACCAAGGACACCTGGGTGCTGGCCGACTGAGCCGGACGCGACCGCGCGCCCCGCAACCGGGGTGCCAACCGAACGAAGACGGAGTGGACACGAGATGCTTCTGGGACGAACTGCAAGCGGTCTCTACTGGATGTACCGCTATATCGAGCGCGCGGAGAACATCGCGCGCATCGTCGATGCCGGGCTGCGGATGGCGCTCACGCGCACGTCCGACGCGCCGGCCGAATGGTCGTCGGTGCTCGTCAGTTCGGGCACGGACGACGGCTACCGGCAGAAATACGACGCGTATGCGGCCGATACCGTGACCGACTACCTGCTGCGCGACCGCGACAACCCGTCGAGCGTGCTGTCGTGCATCGAGGCCGCGCGCTCGAATGCGCGGATGGTGCGCACGGCGCTCACGCGCGAGGCGTGGGAGAGCGTGAATGGCGCGTGGCTCGCGCTGCGCCGCGGGCTCGCGCAGCCGGTGCCGGAGAGCGAACTGCCGGCCGTGCTCGACCAGGTGAAGCGCGAAACCGCGCTGATCCTCGGCAGCTTCTACAGCACGATGCTGCGCAACGAGATCTTCGATTTCGCGCAGATCGGCGCGTTCGTCGAGCGCGCGGACAACACCGCGCGGATCATCGACGTCAAATACCACCTGCTGCTGCCGTCGGTGTCGCACGTCGGCACGATCCTCGACAACTACCAGTGGGAGACGATCCTGCGCTGCGTCGCCGCGCACCGTTCGTACCGCTGGGTGTACGACGTGCAGTACAAGCCGATGAACATCGCCGACTACCTGATCCTGAACGGCCGCATGCCGCGCTCGCTGCGCTATTGCTACGGGCGCGTCGTGTCGAGCCTGAACCTGCTCGCGAAGGATTACGGCGTGACACATCCGTGTCACGACACGGCCGCGAAGATCCTGCAGATGCTGTCCGACACCTCGGTCGAGCGGATCTTCAAGAGCGGCCTGCACGAGTTCCTGACCGACTTCATCGGCCGCAACAACAGCCTCGGGCTCGAAATCGCCCAGGCTTACAACTTCGACTGAGACTTGCCATGCGACTCGCCATCCGACACATCTCGCGTTATCAGTTCGACGATCAAGCCACCCATGCACTGCAACGGTTGCGGCTGCGTCCGCAGTCGGGCCCGGGGCAGACGGTGCGCGCGTGGCAGGTCACGATCGACGGCGTCGAGCCGTCGCTGTCCTATGCCGACGGGCTCGGCAACCGGATCGACCTCGTGCGGCACGACCGCGGCGCGAAGGCCGAGATCGTCGTCATCGCGGCCGGCGTCGTCGAGACGCAGGACCGCGCGGGCATACTCGGTAATCCTGAAGGCTATGCACCGCCGTGGATCTTCGAGCGCGAAACGGCGCTCACGAAGGCGGGCGACACCGT
This sequence comes from Burkholderia sp. Ac-20384, assembly GCF_017104605.1. Taxonomy (NCBI): domain Bacteria; kingdom Pseudomonadati; phylum Pseudomonadota; class Betaproteobacteria; order Burkholderiales; family Burkholderiaceae; genus Burkholderia; species Burkholderia sp. Ac-20384. The sequence continues at coordinate 15,074 of NZ_JAAGPE010000120.1, forward strand.
GCGTGCGCTCGCGCAAGCGCTGCCGATCGAGCCGCGCAGCCTCGACGCGCTGCACTGGCTGATGACGGAAGTGCACGACCGCATCGCGTATGCGCCGAACCTGGCCGCCGAAGCCCCCGTCGATGCGGAAACCGCGCTGCAAAGCGGCGAGGGCACGAGTCGCGACCATGCGCATGCGTTCATCGCGGCCGCGCGCGTACTGAAGATTCCCGCGCGCTATATCTCGGGCTACGTGCTGGCCGACAGCGCGATGCAGCGCATCGCCGACGCGAAGCAGAGCGCGGGCGACGTCGAGGAGGAAGAAGCGCTCGCGCTGCAGAGCGGCGAGGGCATGCAGCAGGTGCTCGGCGCATCGCATGCCGCGCAGTCGCAATCTCAGTCGCAGGGGATGCCGCAGCCGGCGCACGGTGCGCAGCCGCAGGCGGCCGGGCTGATGCAGCAGCCGGCCGGCCATGCGTGGGCCGAGGCCTATGTCGAAGGGCTCGGCTGGGTCGGGTTCGATCCGTTCATGAATCGCTGCCCGGACGAGCGCTACGTGCGCATCGCGGTCGGCCTCGACTATCGCGACGCGCAGCCGGTGACGGGGCTCGGCGCGACGGCCGTCGGCGTCGAGATCAGCGTCGTGCAGACGCCGGAACTCGTCTGACCCGACGCACGCTTTCGCCGAATCCGCCAGGCCGGGCCACCGCGTCGCATCGAGTGTGACGCGGCAGCCCGGCCGGTCCAACCCGAACCGAGCTCCCATGTCCATCCACGTCGCGCTGCATCACACCACCCGCTATCGCTACGACCGGCTCGTCAACCTCGGCCCGCAGGTCGTGCGGCTGCGGCCCGCGCCGCACTGCCGGACGCCGATCCTCGCGTATTCGATGACGGTCGAGCCCGCGCAGCACTTCATCAACTGGCAGCAGGACCCGTTCTCGAACTATCTCGCGCGGCTCGTGTTTCCGGAGCGCACGGAGTACTTCGAGGTCACGATCGATCTCGTCGCCGAGATGTCGGTGTACAACCCGTTCGACTTCTTCCTGGAAGCGAGCGCCGATCAATACCCGTTCAGCTATGACGATGCGCTGAAGACCGAGCTCGCGCCGTATCTCGTGTGCGACCCGCAGACGAGCGCGTCGCCACTGTTCCGCACGTATGTCGACGGCGTCGACCTCACGCCGGCCGGCACCGTGAACTTTCTCGTCGCGCTGAACCAGCAATTGCAGCGCGACATCGGCTATCTCGTGCGGATGGAGCCGGGCGTGCAGACGCCCGAGCAGACGCTCGAGCTCGCGTCCGGCTCGTGTCGCGACAGCGCATGGTTGCTCGTGCAGCTGTGCCGCCATCTCGGCATTGCCGCGCGCTTCGTGTCGGGCTACCTGATCCAGCTCACGCCCGACGTGAAATCGCTCGACGGTCCGAGCGGCACGTCGGTCGACTTCACCGACCTGCACGCATGGTGCGAGGTGTACTTGCCGGGTGCTGGCTGGATCGGCTTCGATCCGACGTCGGGCCTGCTCGCCGGCGAGGGCCACATTCCGCTGGCCTGCACGCCGCAGCCGACGAGCGCCGCGCCGGTCGAGGGGCTGATCGACGAATGCGAGGTGTCGTTCGAGCACGAGATGACTGTCACGCGCGTGTACGAATCACCGCGCGTGACGAAGCCGTATACGGAATCGCAATGGGATGGCGTGCTGGCGCTCGGCACGCAGGTCGACGGTGCGCTGGCGGCCGGCGACGTGCGGCTCACGCAGGGCGGCGAGCCGACCTTCGTGTCGATCGACGATCGCGACGGCGCCGAGTGGAACACGGACGCGCTCGGCCCGACCAAGCGCGGCTATGCGACCGAACTCGTGCAGCGGCTGCGCGCCGAATACGGCGACGGCGGCTTCCTGCATTTCGGGCAGGGCAAGTGGTATCCGGGCGAGCAATTGCCGCGCTGGGCGCTGTCGATCTTCTGGCGTGCCGACGGCCAGCCCGTGTGGCACGATCCGTCGCTGTTCGCCGACGAGCGCGAGCCGTCCGCGTATACGACCGACGACGCGAAGCGCTTCATCGATGCGCTGGCTGCGCGGCTGAACCTGACCGACGAATTCATCCGGCCCGGCTACGAGGACGTCTGGTACTACCTGTGGCGCGAGCGCCGGCTGCCGGTCAACGTCGACCCGTTCGACTCGCGCCTCGACGACGAGCTCGAACGCGCGCGGCTGCGCAAGGTGTTCGAGCAGCAGCTCGACAGCGTGGTCGGCTACGTGCTGCCGGTCAAGCGCGCGGACGACGCGCGGAGCCGCCATCGGCCGGGCCTCGAAGGGCCACGCTGGCAGACGGGCCCGTGGTTCTTCCGCGACGAACGGATGTACCTCATGCCCGGCGATTCGCCGATGGGCTATCGGCTGCCGCTCGATTCGCTGCCGTGGGCGAGCCGCGCCGACTATCCGTACCTGGTCGAGCGCGATCCGTTCGCGCCGCGCGACGCGCTGCCGGACGCCGCCGCGATTCGGGCGCGTTACGCAGGCCCGGCCGATGCGCCGCGCTACCTGTCCGGCGTGCATCGCGAGGCATCCGCGCAGACCGTGATGCAGTGGCGCGACGACGGCACGGCCGGGAACGGGCGGCCGGCCGCGCGCGACCCGAGTCGCCTTCCCGAGCGATTCGAATCGGCCGCGTGGATCACGCGCACCGCGCTGTGCGTCGAAGTGCGCAACGGCATCCTGTACCTGTTCATGCCGCCGCTGGCCGCGCTCGAGGATTATCTCGAGCTGCTCGGCGCGATCGAGCTGACCGCGCACGCGCTGGGCGTGAAGCTCGTGCTCGAAGGTTATCCGCCGCCGCGCGACGCGCGGCTGAAGCTGCTGCAGGTGACGCCCGATCCCGGCGTGATCGAGGTAAACATCCATCCGGCCAGCAACTTCGACGAGCTGGTCGATCACACGGAATTCCTGTACGACGCCGCATGGCAGTCGCGGTTGTGCAGCGAGAAGTTCATGGTCGACGGCCGCCACGTCGGCACGGGTGGCGGCAACCACTTCGTGCTCGGCGGCGCGACGCCGGCCGACAGCCCGTTCCTGCGCCGCCCGGATCTGCTCGCGAGCCTGATCGCGTACTGGCACAACCATCCGTCGCTGTCGTACCTGTTCTCCGGGCTCTTCATCGGGCCGACGAGCCAGGCGCCGCGCGTCGACGAAGCGCGCAACGACCAGCTCTACGAACTCGACATCGCCTTCGCCGAGATTCAGCGCAACAAGCTGCGGTTCGGGCAGGACATGCCGCCGTGGCTCGTCGACCGCGTGCTGCGCAACCTGCTGATCGACGTGACCGGCAACACGCACCGCAGCGAGTTCTGCATCGACAAGCTGTATTCGCCGGATTCGTCGACCGGCCGGCTCGGCCTGCTCGAACTGCGCGCGTTCGAGATGCCGCCGCATGCGCGGATGAGCATCGTGCAGCAATTGCTGCTGCGCGCGCTGGTTGCGCGTTTCTGGGCCGCGCCGTACACGACGCCGCTCACGCGCTGGGGCACCGCGCTGCATGACCGCTTCATGCTGCCCGCGTTTCTTCAGATGGATTTCGACGACGTGCTGACCGAGCTTCGCGACGCCGGCTTCGCGTTCGATCCGGCGTGGTTCGCGCCACACTTCGAATTCCGCTTCCCGCTGTTCGGCCAGATCGCGGTGAACGGGATGGAGCTGTCGCTGCGCGGCGCGCTGGAGCCGTGGCACGTGATGGGCGAGGAGGGCGCGCCCGGCGGCAACGTGCGTTACGTCGATTCGTCGGTCGAACGGCTCGAAGTGCGCGTGACGGGGCTGAACGACAACCGGCACGTCGTGACCGTCAACGGCCGCGCGCTGCCGCTGCAGCCGACCGGCACCGTCGGCGAATACATCGCGGGCGTGCGCTACAAGGCGTGGTCGCCGCCGTCCGCGCTGCATCCGACCCTCGGCGTGCATGCGCCGCTCACGTTCGACATCGTCGATACGTGGCTGCAGCGCTCGCTCGGCGGCTGCCGCTATCACGTCGCGCATCCGGGCGGGCGCAACTACGCGACGTTCCCGGTCAATGCCTACGAGGCCGAGAGCCGCCGGCTCGCACGCTTCGTCGAGATGGGGCATACGCCGGGACGGATGGATGTCGCGGCCGCCGCGCCAAGCCGCGAATTCCCGTTCACGCTCGACCTGCGGCGGCCGTGACCGGACGATGACAGAACGGACGACGATGCGCGGTTCGCAATACCCGGCGGTTCCGGTCGCTGGCGGCCCTGCCGGAATGCTAGGAGGCGGGCAGATTGCGGCCGCGCGCCGCAGCCCGCCGCCCCGGGTGGCGGCGCGCGTGCGCGGCCGCACCCTGACGACGGAACGACACCGTGCCGCCCATTGACACCGATCATCTCGCCGCCCCCGACGCGATGCCCACGCTTTTCGATACCGGCGCGCAGCCGGATGCCGCCGAACTGGCCGCCGCGCTCGCGGCGCCGGCCGCCGCCGGTCGCTACGACGAACTGCGCGGCAGCGCGGCCGGCCTGAACGCGCCTGCGCTCGCACCCGCGTGGCGCAGCTTCTTCACGTCGATCGGCAGTGACGGCGTGGCCGGCCTCGATCGCCGCGCCGACGCGCTGCACCGGCGCATGCGCGAGAACGGTCTGTTCTATCAACTGCACGAGCAGCGCGCCGGCGACGGCGCGGCCGGCCCGTGGTCGCTCGACCTGCTGCCGCTGATCGTCACGCCCGAGGACTGGGTTGCGATCGAGCGTGGCGTGCTGCAGCGCGTGCGGTTGCTCAACGCGACGCTGGCCGACCTGTACGGCCCGCAGACGATCCTCGAACGCGGGCTGCTGCCGCCCGCGCTGGTCACCGGGCATCCCGGCTACCTGCGCGCGATGCGCGGCGCACGCGTGCCGGGCGATACCTGGCTGCATGTCGTCGCGTTCGATCTCGCGCGCGGCCCGGACGGGCAGTGGCGGATCGTCGCGCAGCACACGCAGGGCGCGGCCGGCCTCGGCTACTTGCTCGAAAACCGGCTGATCGTGTCGCGGCTCTTTCCGCGCGGGTTTCGCGGGTTGCGCGTGCAGCGGCTCGCGTCCGCGTACCGCGCGCTGCTGCAGAGCATGCAGGCGCTCAGCCCGGCCCGCAAGAATTCACGGATCGTGCTGCTCACACCTGGGCCGCACAGCGCGACGTATTTCGAACACGCGTATCTCGCGCGCTACCTCGGCCTCACGCTCGTCGAAGGCGGCGACCTGACCGCGCGCGACAACCGCGTCTTCCTGAAGACGCTGCGCGGGCTCGAACCCGTGCACGGCATCCTGCGGCGTGTCGATGACGCGTGGCTCGATCCGCTCGAACTGCGACCCGATTCGATGCTCGGCGTGCCGGGGCTGCTGCAGGCCGTGCGCGCGGGCAACGTGCTGCTCGCGAACGCGCCGGGCTCGGGCTTCCTCGAATCGCCGGCGATGCTCGGCTTCATGCCGCGTCTCGCGGAAGGGCTGCTCGGCGAAACGCTGACGTTGCCGGCCGTGCATTCGTGGTGGTGCGGGGAAGCGGCCGCGTGCGACGACGCGCTGCCGCGGCTCGCGCGCAGCATCGTCAAGGCATCCTATCCACCCGACGTGCAGGCCGGCGGCGCGTTCGAGCCGGTGATCGGCGCACGGCTCACGCAGGCGCAGCTGGCCGAGTGGCGTGCGCGGATTCTCGCGCGGCCCGAACACTACACGGTGCAGGCCGACCTGCCGCTGTCGCAGGCGCCGACCTGGCCGCGCCAGGATGCGCCCGACGGCAACGGCGGCGCGCGCATCGTGCCGAAGCCGGTGCTGATGCGCGTGTTCGCGCTCGCCGACGGTGCGCAGCGCTGGCGGCTCCTGCCCGGCGGGCTGTCGCGGGTCGGCACGCGCGACACGCTGTTCAACGCGCCGATGCCGCGCGGCGGCAGCACCGTCGATACATGGGTGATGACCGAAGGCATCGTCGATTCGACGACGCTGCTGCAGACGCACCTCGGCCCCGACGACCTCGTCGAACGCCCGCGCGCGATCGCGAGTCGTGCGGCCGAGAACCTGTTCTGGCTCGGCCGTTATACCGAGCGCGCGACCAACCTGATGCGCCTCGCGCGTGCCGCGCTCGAACGGCTGCGTGGTGAGGACGACGTCGATAGCCCTGCGCACCTGGAACTGCTCGATACGCTGTGCCGCGACACGGGCCTGATCGCGGCCGATGCGCCAAACGCCGTCGATGCGCCGCGCGCGTTCCAGCACACGCTCGCGACGTCGCTGACGCGCGGCGCGGATCGCACCTCCGGCATCGCGGCGTGCCTGTTCGGGATGCGCGGCGCGGCGGCCGCGATCCGCGAACGGCTGTCGAGCGATCAGTGGCGGCTGATCGACGACGCGACCCAGCTGTTCGCGGACAGCGCGGGCCAGCCGGAAGCCGAGGAGCAGATCGGCAACGAGGCGCTGCAGTTGCTTGAGCGCCTTGGCCTGCTGCTCGGGGCGATCACCGGCGCGCAGACCGACAACATGACGCGCGACGACGGCTGGCGCTTGCTGTCGATCGGCAGGCAGATCGATCGGCTGGACTTCCTGTGCAGCGTGCTGAAGGCCGCGTTCGACGAAGGCGCGGTGCACCGGCAGGACGGCTTCGAACTCGTGCTGGAGCTGTTCGACAGCACGATCACGTTCCGTTCGCGGTTCCAGCGCGGCTTCGACGTCGCGCCGCTGCTGTCGCTCGTCGTGCTCGATACCGACAACCCGCGCTCGCTCGGTTGGGTCGTGCAGGCGCTGCGCGGCCGGCTGACGAAGGTCGAGCGCAGCGAAGGCTACGCGCTGTCCGAGCTGGCCGAGACGATTCCCGACGTCCCCGCGTGGTCGTTGCACGAGCTGTGCGAGACGGCCGAAGGCGGCCGGCACGACAAGCTGCTCGATGCGCTCGACACGACGGTGAAGGCGGTCTGGGAACTGTCGAACCGGATCGGCGAGCGCTATTTCAGCCACGTGCGCGAGGCGGGCAGGACGCTATGGTGACGACGAAAGGCGCTGCGAAAGCGTCACAAGGATCCGGCAATGCGCGGAACACATCGGCACCGCCATCGGCGCCGGCCGCAAAGGTTGACGTTGCGCCGGGCCGGTTGCTGCGCGTCACGCACGATACCGAATACCGTTACGCCGCGCGCGTCGAATCGGCGCAGCACCAGGCACGTCTGCAACCGCTCGTCACGCCGCGCCAGCAGGTGCTGTCGTTCGCGCTCGACATCGATCCCGCGCCGGAATCGGTTGGTACCGAGATCGACGCATTCGGCAACGCACGCGCATCGTTCGCATTGAACCAGCCGCACGACGCACTGCTCGTGCGCAGCCGCAGCACGGTACGCGTGACGCCGCCCGTGTGGTCGCGCGGTGCGCGCGGCGAGCCGCCGCCCGCCATCGCGAATCCCGACGGGAAACAGGCGATGGCGTGGGAAGCCGTGCGCGACCGCTTGCGGTTCCGCGCAGGGCAGCCCTACGACGCGGCGAGCGAATTCGTGTTCACGTCGCCGCATGTCGCGTGCGATCCCGAACTCGCCGCGTATGCGGCGTCGAGCTTCACGCCGCAGCGGCCGCTCGTGCAGGCCGCGTGGGAGCTGATGCGGCGCGTGCATGCCGATTTTGCGTATACGCCGAACAGCACCGACATCACGACGTCGGCGCTCGATGCGCTGCGCTTGCGCAAGGGCGTGTGCCAGGATTTCGCGCACGTGATGATCGGCGCGTTGCGCTCGCTCGGGCTGGCCGCGCGTTACGTGAGCGGCTACCTGCTCACGCAGCCGCCGCCCGGGCAGCCGCGATTGATCGGCGCCGACGCGTCGCATGCATGGGTCGAGGTGTACGACCCGGCCTGGCCCGAAGACAACGGCTGGCTGCAACTCGATCCGACCAACGATCGTGCGCCGGGCGACGACTACGTGATGCTGTCGATCGGCCGTGACTATGCGGACGTGACGCCGCTGCGTGGCGTGATCCGCGGCGGCGGTGCGGATCAGGAGCTGAAGGTCGGCGTGACGGTGGAGCCGCTCGACGCGCCGTAACGCATGCCGTATGCCGCATTCCCGCGCGATTCGCCGTTTAAGTCTTCGTTAATACTGCACGCCTAGCATGGTCATGCCGGCGAACGGATCGGACTCGATCCGGGGCACCGGCGGCACGCGCGGGTGCGTCGACGTCACGGCGCCGCACCGTCGCGCATCGCCATTCCCTTGCAACGGCGGCGAATCATGATCAAGACCTTCGACTACATGCTCGGTAGCGAGACGATTCCGCTCTGCGCGAGCTTCGGCGCGGGCCCGGCGTGGCGCCGCGTGCTCGTGAGCCGTGCGGATTCGATGGAGACGCTGGTGGTGCTCGATGCGCGCGGCCTGTCGGGCCTGCTGAAGGTGGCGACCGAAGCGCCGGAAGGGCTGCTCGACGACGCGATCCGCAAGGTTGGCGACGAGCAGCTCGTCGAGCGGGCGATCAGCGACAAGGCGATCGTCGAAGCGTCGCTTTGACAGGCGCGGTGCGTGAGCGTGCCGGCAGGCACGGCCGAACGCACCGCGTTGCATTGCGTTGACAGCGCTTACGCGGCGAACCGGTCCGTTGCCGCGACCAGCGCTTCCAGGATCCCCGGCTCGTTGTACGCATGCCCGGCGCCGGGCACGATCTCGAACGTCGCATCCGGCCATGCCTTCGACAAATCCCATGCGGTGCGCGCGGGCGTCGCGACGTCATAGCGGCCCTGCACGATCACGCCCGGGATGCCGGCGAGGCGATGCGCGTCGCGCAGCAGTTGGCCTTCCTCGACGAAGCCCTTGTTCACGAAGTAGTGGTTTTCGATCCGCGCGAACGCGAGTGCGTAGTGGCCGTCCGCGAAGTGCGCGGCGAGTTTGGGGTCGGGCAGCAGCGTGATCGTGCGACCTTCCCAGATGCTCCACGCGCGCGCGGCTTCGAGCTTTGCCGCTTCGTCGTTGCCGGTCAGCCGGCGATGGTAGGCGGCCATCAGGTCGCCGCGCTCGGCTTCCGGAATCGGTGCAACGAAGTCTTCCCACAGGTCGGGGAACAGCCACGACGCGCCTTCCTGGTAGTACCACAGCAATTCCGAACGACGCATCGTGAAGATGCCGCGCACGACCAGCGCACTCACGCGCTCGGGGTGCGTTTCGGCATAGGCGATCGACAGCGCGCTGCCCCACGAGCCGCCGAACACGAGCCACTTTTCCGCACCGACCATCTCGCGCAGGCGCTCGATATCGGCGACCAGATGCCACGTCGTGTTGTTCTCGAGGCTGGCGTGCGGCGTCGAGCGGCCGCAGCCGCGCTGGTCGAACAGCAGGATGTCGTAGCGCTCCGGATCGAACAGACGGCGATGGTCGGGGCTGCAGCCGGCGCCGGGGCCGCCGTGCAGGAACACGGCGGGCTTGCCGGCCGGGTTGCCGCAGCGCTCCCAGTAGATGCGGTGGCCGTCGCCGGTGTCGAGATGGCCGTGGGCGTAGGGTTCGATCGGTGGGTACATGACGTTTCCTGATTGAAAGGTCGGTGGGGTGCCGAAAGCAGTACGCCATTATGCCCAACTCGCCGTAATGGCGTGTTCCGGTTCCCGCATGCCGGACGACTGCCGTGCTTGTCGATCGATATTGAAAAAATCCGTAAAAAACCGCATCGCATCGTTCACGCATTCCGATTCAATATGCCTTTGTGTTTCGTGTGCGTGCCACGCATGAAATGCATTCATGACGCTGGCCATGCGTCGCGGATCAATGAGAAATCAAAATAATTCCGGGGATTGTGAATGGATAGCGATTCTCTGACGAGGAAGGAGCGCGAGATCGTGTCGTTGATCGCGCGGGGGATGCGCTGTACGGAGATTGCCGCGGTATTGGGGGCCGCGCCGATGACGGTGCGCAAGCACCGCGCGAACATCGTGCGCAAGCTCGGCCTGACGGGCACCGCGCAACTCGTGGCCTATGCGGTCGAACACGCGCCGCCGCTCGCGGACGACCTCTCTCCTTGCGAAGATCGCCGCGCTCGGGCCGCGTGAGCGGGATGTGCTGCGCCTGATCGGCGCCGGTCTCGCGAGCAAGGAAATCGCAAGATTGCTCGATGTCAGCCCGCGCACGATCAGCAAGCATCGTGAAAACATCATGCACAAACTGTCCATTCACGAACTTGCCCGTCTGGTGAAAATCGGTCGCGAATTGTGATTCCGGCGATCCGTATTTTCGCTACGCAATCGGAGGTATTGAGCGGTATTCGTATTCGGCGCAATTTGAATGCCGAGCGGATATTGCATTGCATTCGCTCACGGACGGGCGAATGCGCGATATTCCGAGGGCGAATTCACCCGATTTTCGAAATGAAAAGGAGTGAAAAATGGAAAGTCAGAGTCCGATTATCTGGAAGGACGATCGCGCCACGCAGGTCGCAGTGGCGCAACTCGTCAATGTGTCGACCGGGGAGTTCGTGGTCGACGTCACCGAACCGCCGCAAGTCAAGGAGTGGACGAGGCTGCTCGAATCGCGGGCCGCCGAGGATCACACGGAAGGGGACGCCGCGCTGCTCACATGGCCGCCCCGTCCGGTGTCCAGGCCGGCGATCTACGGCGGTGTGATCGTCTCGACGGTCAGCACGTTCGCGCTGCTGACGGGCTTCGCGATCTGGCGCAACTACACCGTGAGCGCGGAACTGACCCCGGACCGGATGCGCTTCCGCCTGCGTCCGCCGCCCCCGCCGCCCCCGCCGCACGCGTAAAGCAGCCCGGCCGCCGCCCGTTCGGGCGCGGCCGCCGCGTGACGTACCGCACGCGCCGGCGAGACAGCACGGCGGCGCGTGCGGAACCGAAATCACAGGAGATCAATCATGCCAGTTGACAATTCGGCGGCCGAGTCCGCCCGGAGTCTGTTGAACGGTATCGACTACAGCGCGTTGATCGGCGGTCCGTTGCAGGCCGCGATCACCGCTCAGGCGATGGCCGCGAAATCCACCTACGAGTTCATCGACAAGGTCGGCCTCACGACCGACAAGGACGGCGTGAAGCAGGCCGTCAACGTCACCTTCCTGTACCAGAAGGACGGGCAGATGGTGAAGCTGATCGTGCCGCTGCTGACGATCGTGCCGGTCCCGCTGATCCTGGTCGACGAAGTGACGATCCAGTTCAAGGCGAACATCAATGCTGCTGCGTCGTCGACGTCGGAAGAGTCGAAGTCCGAAGCGATCGCAGGCGAACTGTCGGCGCAGGGCAAGATCGGCTGGGGGCCGTTCAGCCTGTCGGCGCAGATGAAGGCCAGCTACTCGAGCAAGAAGGATTCGAAAGCGACGCAGGACTCGCGCTATTCGGTCGAGTACACGCAGGACGTGTTCGTGCATGCGTCGCAGGCCGGCGTGCCGGCCGGGCTCGCGACCGTGCTCAACATCCTGTCGAGCGCCGCGACCGGTGCGAGCCGCAACGGCGACATGCAGGTCAGCCCGGCGTTGTCGACCGTGATGTCCGGCGATCCGGCGCAGCAGCAGATGCTGCAGGTGCGCCTGCAGAATTCGAGCGGTCTGTTCGCCGGCGATACGGAAGTCGTGTTCCAGATCGATCCCGCGCTCGCCGACAAGTTCCGGATGAGTCGCGCGCCGTTTGGTTCGACCATCCCGTTCGATCAAGCGGGCAAGATCGCGTCGTTCAAGACCGACGGCGACGGTTCGCTCTCCGTCCTGTTCTGGGCCGAGGGCGAGGTCGACGCGCAGGCAATCGACCTGACGGTGTCCGCGTCGATCCCCGCGCCGGACGGCGGCAAGGCCGACGCAAAGACGGTCGTCGTGCCGGTGCGCGTGCTGCACCGGTTGCCGCCGCCGTCGGCGCCGTCGCTCAAGAGCGCGCAGGCCACACTCTCGATCGCCAAGGACGCTTCCGACAAGGATGTGCTGACCGCGCTGCGGCCGGACGGCACGCCAGCGGCGGATGTCGAGCTGAGGTTTGCGTTCGACGCCAGCGGCACGGCGTTCGAGGTCACGGCGAACGGCAAGAGCGTGACGAGCGATCCGCCGAAGACCGATGCCGACGGCAAGGTCGAGATCGATTGCAAGGCGCTCGACGACAGCAGCAAGTCGGTCGTGACCGTCAGCGCGACGATCGACGGCGCCGGTGTGTCCACGAGCCTCACGCTGCAGGCCAAGCCCTGATCCGTCCGATGTGACAACCCACCCGTGCCGGCCTGCCGGCGCGGGTTAGAGGAGAACACCGATGACCAATCTGCGGGATATTGCCGCCGCGTTCCTCGACAGTCTCGCGGGCGCGCAGCACGAAGCGAACCTGTATTCGAAGCGCCTCGCGGTGAAGTATCGCGAGGATCCGTTGCTCAAGTATTTCCCGGTGCCGAACGGTCTGCTCGACGAAGCGGACGTGACGTTGCGCTTCGCGGTGCCGCCGGGCGCCGCCGACGACGAGCGGTCATCGCGGCTCGATGCGGACACGCCGACGGCCGATGCGCTGCCGTCGCAGGTCGCCGTTGCCGACCTGGCGACGGAGGCCGGCGCGCTGCTGCTGCGGGATCTCGCTGGCGCGCTCAGAA
>NZ_JAAGPE010000010.1:0-237 GCF_017104605.1 Burkholderia sp. Ac-20384
TGAGTGTATCTTGTGTTGATATGGTGTGTTTACTGTGAGTATTAGTGGTCTGTGTGTCCACTTGAGTATGGGTTCACGTGTGTCGCTAACGTTTCCGGCTGGCACACGTTGACTTGTGTCGGTTTGTCCCTATCTGGTCTTGTTTTCTGCTCGGTGACCGTTCATAGTGGTATTGCTTGTCTTTCACGTTGCTATTCGTCTTTTGTTGTTTTTTTTTTTTGTTTTTTTTTTTTTTTT
>NZ_JAAGPE010000011.1:0-74914 GCF_017104605.1 Burkholderia sp. Ac-20384
TTCGACCTGCGCGTCGGCCCGCCCCGAACCGTCCGGAGGCCGACGCGCAGGTCGACACCGTGCTCGTCACGGGCGACCGCGCACCGGCCGCGCATCACGGCTTCGTCAATCCGCCGGTGTATCGCGGCTCGACGGTGCTCGCGCCGAGCGTGGCCGACCTGCTCGGCTATACGCAGCCGTACGTGTACGGCCGGCGCGGCACGCCGACCACGGCCGCGCTGCAGGACGCGGTGCGCGCGCTCGATCACGGCGCAGGCGTCGCGCTGTGTCCGTCGGGTCTCGCGGCGATCACGACCGCGCTGTCGTCGTGCCTCGCGGCGGGCGACCATCTGTTGATGACGGACGCGGTGTACAAGCCCGCGCGGCAGCTGTGTGACGGCGTGCTGCGGCGCGCGGGCATCGAGACGACGTACTTCGCGCCATGCGCGTCGGTCGACACGCTCGACGCGCTGATCCAGCCGAACACGCGCGCGCTGTATCTCGAGGCGCCCGCGTCGCAGAGCATGGAGATGTGCGACGTGCCGGCGCTTGCCGCGCTCGCGCACGACCGCGGGCTCGTGGTGCTGTTCGACAACACGTGGGCGACGCCGCTGTTCTTCGACGCGTTCGCGCACGGCGCCGACCTCGTGATCCAGGCCGGCACCAAGTATCTCGCGGGTCATGCCGACGTGATGATCGGGATGGTGTCGGCCTCCGCACGCGCGCTGCCGGCGCTCGAACAGTACCAGCGCGACACGGGCCAGTGCATCGGCTCGGACGATGCGTTTCTCGCGCTGCGCGGGCTTCGCACGCTCGGCGTGCGGATTCGCCAGCACCAGGCGAACGCGCTGCGCGTCGCGCGCTGGCTCGCTGCGCGCCCGGAGGTGCGGCGCGTGTGCTATCCGGCGCTCGAGGACGATCCCGGCCATGCGCTGTGGGCGCGCGACTTCGGCGGCGCGACGGGGCTGTTCTCCGTCGTGTTGCGCCCGGCCCCGCCGCAGGCCGTCACCGCGCTGCTCGAAGGGCTCGCGTACTTCGGGCTCGGCTATTCGTGGGGCGGCTATGAAAGTCTCGCGATGCCGTTCGACTGCACGGCGTACCGCACCGCATCGCACTGGGACCCGGGCGGCCCGTGCGTGCGCTTTCACATCGGCCTCGAGAACGCCGACGACCTGATCGGCGATCTCGAGGCCGGCTTCGCCCGCTTCAACGACGCGCGCTGACCGGCCAGTCACACACAGCCCGCACGCATTGCGCAGCCTTCCAAACACGAGGAACCCGTATGACGAAGCAACTCTGCCTGGGTGGATTCATGCGACCCATCTGCCTGCACACGGCATGGTGGCGGCATCCGAGCGCGCCGACGCTCGCGAACTTCAACTGGCCGGTGATCCGGTCGCTCGCGCAGAAGCTCGAGCATGCGTGCTTCGACGCGGTATTCACCGCCGACCACCTGGCCGTGATGCCGATGCCGCCGAACGCGCTCAAGCGCAGCGGCACGATCACGTCGTACGACCCGCTCGTGATGCTGTCGGCGATCGCCGCGTGCACGGACCGCATCGGCCTGATCGCGACCGGCACGACGAGCTACGAGGATCCGTACCTGCTCGCGCGCCGCTTCGCATCGCTCGATCATCTGAGCGGCGGGCGCGCGGGCTGGAACATCGTCACGACGGTCAACCCGGAGGCCGCGCTCAATTTCGGGCTCGAGACTGCGTTGCGTCACGCGGAGCGCTACGAGCGCGCGGAGGAGTTCTTCGACGTCGTCACGGGGCTGTGGGACGGGTGGTCCGATCGCGCGCTCGTGATGAACAAGGAGACGGGCGTGTTCTCCGATCCCGACAAGATCCGGCCGCTCAACCACAAGGGCAAGTTCTTCTCGGTGAAGGGGCCGCTGAACATCGCGCGGCCGGTGCAGGGCTGGCCGGTGATCGCGCTGGCCGGCGCGTCGGAAGAGGCGCGCGACATGGCCGCGCGGTCGGCCGATCTCGTGTTCGGCAACGCGCGCAGCATCGAGACGGGCCGCGCGTTCTATCGCGACGTGAAGTCGCGGGCCGTCGCGGCCGGGCGCAATCCCGACCACGTGAAGATCCTGCCCGCCAACCAGGTGTACGTCGGCCGCACGCGCGCCGAGGCGCTGGCGAAGAAGCGCTACATGGACGATCTCGTGCACGTCGACAGCAACATCCCGAACCTGTCGATCCGGCTCGGCGTGGACTGCTCGAAGTTCGATCCCGACAAGCCGCTGCCCGAGCTGCCGCATACCGAGCAGGGGCAGGGCAACCAGCGCGAATGGGCGGCGCTCGCGCGGCGCGAGGGGCTGACGGTGCGCGAGCTCGCGAAGCGCGCGGCCGAATCCGGTACCGGCGAGATGGTCGGCACCGCCTCCGAGATCGCCGACCAGATGGAGGAGTGGCTGATGACGGAGGCCTGCGACGGCTTCATCGTCGTGTTCTACACGGTGCCCGACGGCTACGACGACTTCGTGACGATGGTGGTGCCGGAGTTGCAGCGGCGCGGGCTGTTTCGCACGCGCTACGAAGGCACGACGCTGCGCGAGCACATCGGCCTGCCGCGGCCGAAGAGCCCGCTCGACTGAGCGGCGTGTCGCCAGATTTCGTTCCGGGAGACCGCGATGACCCATGACTCACCCAGACAGACGTGGATGACGACGCCGTACCGCCGCCGGCTCGGCGTGCTGAGCGATGCCGCGCACCTGCCGCTGCTCGGCCACGGGCTGTGCGGCGTCGAGCGCGAGACGCTGCGCGTGGATGCCGCCGGCCGGCTCGCGCTGACGCAGCACCCGCGTGCGCTCGGCGCGGCGCTCACGCATCCGTCGATCACGACCGACTACGCGGAGCCGCTGCTCGAATTCGTGACGCCGCCGCAGCACGATGCGGCCGACGTGATCGAACGGCTCGACGAGCTGCACCGCTTCGCATGCCATGCGATCGGCGACGAGCTGCTGTGGAGCCAGTCGATGCCGTGCCCGCTCGACGACGATCGCCGCATTCCGATCGCGTGGTACGGCACGTCGAACATCGGCATCCTGAAGCACGTGTACCGGCGCGGGCTCGCGTTCCGCTACGGCAAGGCGATGCAGTGCATCGCCGGGATCCATTACAACTATTCGCTCGCCGATGCCGTGTGGCCGCTGCTGCGCGAGGTGCGCGACGGGTGCGGGCACGAGGCCGGTCGCGACATGCGCGATGCCCGCTCGGCGGGCTACCTCGCGCTGATCCGGAATTTCCATCGCTATGGCTGGCTGCTGCTGTACCTGTTCGGCGCATCGCCGGCGCTGTGCGCGGGCTTCGTCGCGGGCGACCGGCACGGGCTCGACGCGTTCGATGCGCAGACGCTGTACCTGCCGTACGCAACCAGCCTGCGCATGAGCGACCTCGGCTACCAGAACCGCGTGCAGGGCGCGTTCGCGCCGTGCCTCGACAACCTGCCGGCCTACCTGGAAGGGCTCGCGCGCGCGGTCGCGCAGCCCTGCCCCGAGTACCAGGCGATCGGCGCGAAGCGCGACGGCGAGTGGCTGCAGCTCAGCACGCACCTGCTGCAGATGGAGAACGAGTTCTATTCGTCGATTCGCCCCAAGCGCACGGTGCGCAGCGGCGAGCGGCCGCTCGATGCGCTGCGCAGCCGTGGCGTCGAATACGTCGAGGTGCGCTGCCTCGACATCGACCCGTTCGCGCCGCACGGCGTTGCCGAGACGACGCTGCGCTTCGTCGACGCATTCCTGCTGTTCTGCGCGCTCGACGACAGCCCGTGCTTCGCGGACGCCGAGCGGGACACGTGCCGGCGCAACTTCGCGACGGTCGCGCGGGAAGGACGGCGCCCGGGGCTCGAGCTGCAGCGCGGCGACGAACGCATCGCGCTGCGTACCTGGGCGCACGAGCTGCTCGCGCGCATCAACGAGGCAGCCGGCGTGCTGGACCTGCAACGCGGCGACACCCGCACGACCGCCGCGCTCGACGCGCAATACGCGAAGCTCGACGATCCGCGGGCGACGCCGTCGGCGCACGTGCTCGATACGCTGCACGCGCTGCGTGGCGATCCGCGCGGCGCGTGCTTCGCATTCGGGATGCGGCAATCGCTCGCGCATACCGAAGCGTTTCGCGCGCGGCCGCTGCCGCCCGACGTGCAGGTGCGCTTCGACGCGGCGGCAGCCGAATCGCTGGGTCGGCAGGCCGACCTGGAGCGCACGCAGATCGGCAACTTCGACGCGTTCCTCGCCGCGTATCACGCGGGAACGCTGAACCAGGAATGCGGCGAGCCGGCGCGCGACGCGCGCTGACGGGGCCACCGCATCGAATCCATTCCTCGGAGGACAGATGAGCAGTATCGCGGACATGAAAACCGAGCGCGGCTTCTCGGCGCGCGCAGCCGGTGCGGGCGCGCTGGCGTCGTTCGTCGGCTTCGCGTCGACGTTCACGCTGATCGTGAATGCGCTGACGAACGTTGGCGCGACGCGCGCGCAGGCCGCGTCGGGCCTGATGGCCGTCTCGATCGTGATGGGGCTGGCCGGCATCGTGCTCAGCTACCGGACCAGGATGCCCGTCAGCGTCGCGTGGTCGACACCCGGCGCCGCGCTGCTGCTCGGCCTGGGCGCAGTGAAGGGCGGCTATCCGGCCGCGGTCGGCGCGCTCGTGCTGACCGGCGTGCTGCTCACGCTGGCCGGGCTGTGGCGGCCGCTCGGCCGCGCGATCTCGAAGATTCCGCTGCCGATCGCCAACGCGATGCTCGCGGGGATCATCCTGAACCTCTGCGTCGCGCCGGTGCATGCGATCGCGCAGTATCCGCTGTACGTCGCGCCGATCCTGCTCGTCTGGGTCGTGATGATGCGGGTCCGCAAGATCCTCGCGGTGCCGTGCGCGGCACTCGCGACGCTGGTCGTGATCGCGTTCATCGCGCGCACGGGCGGCGTCGGCGCGGCCGGCATGCTGCCGCATCTCGCGCTCGTCGGGCCGGTGTTCTCCGCGTCGACGATGGTGAGCGTCGCGGTGCCGCTGTTCATCGTGACGATGGCGTCGCAGAACATCCCGGGCGTCGCGGTGCTCAACGTCAACGGCTACCGGCCCGAAGCGTCGCGGCTGTTTACCGCCACGGGGCTGTGCAGCCTGGTCGCGGCGCCGTTCGGCGGGCCGCCGATCGGGCTGGCCGCGATTACCGCCGCGCTGTGCGCGGGCGAGGAGGCCGGCCCCGACGAATCGCGGCGCTACTGGGCCGGCATCGTCTGCGGTGCCGCGTACATCGTGTACGGGCTCGCGGCGAGCGCCGCGACGCTGTTCATCGCGGTCGCGCCGCCGATCATCATCGAGGCCGTCGCTGGCCTCGCGCTGATGAACGCGCTCGGCGGTGCGCTGCTCAACGCATTCACCGACAAGGACGCGCGCGAAGCGGCGATCCTGACCTTCCTCGTGACGATGGCCGGCCACGCGTTCCTCGGCATCGGCGGCGCGTTCTGGGGGCTGCTGACCGGCATCGGGCTCACGTTCGTGCTGCGTCGCGCGGAGGGCCGGTGATGCCGCGCGACGACGCGGCCCGACGCAGTCCTGTAGTCACCATCGAAAAAAACGGAGAAGACATGCAGCACACCATCGAGAAAATCACCGCGACGCCGGTGTTCGCGCGCGGCGACGCGGAGATCGCCGGCGTCCGGCTGTCCGGCAGGCTGTCGGGCGTGATCGTCGAGATCGAGACGTCGCAGGGCGTGGTCGGCCACGGCTTCACGGCGATTACCGACGAGGCCGTCGTGGCCGCCGCGATCGACCACGTTGCCGCACCGAACCTGGTCGGGATGAACATCGTCGAGCGCGAACGCATTCTCGACAAGCTGGTCTGGCTGCTGTGCCCGCGCGGGCAGACCGGCTACGCGGGACACGTGATCTCCGCGATCGACATCGCGGTCTGGGACGCGATCGGCAAGATCGCCGGCATGCCGGTATGGAAGATGCTCGGCGGCGCGCGCCCGGTGGTGCCGCTCTACACGACGTTCGGTTTCGCGTCGGTCGAGCGCGCGGAACTCGTGCATGCCGCGCGCGCCCTCGTTGCCGCCGGGCATCGCCGCATCAAGATGATCGTCGGCTATCACGCGCTCGCGCGCCGCAACGAAGGACGGCCGCTCGAGCAGGTCGTCGCTGACGACGTGGCGCGCGTGCGCGCCGTGCGCGACGCGGTGGGCGACGCCGCGGAGATCTACATCGACGCGAATTGCGGGCTCGATCACTATCACGCGCTGCGGCTCGCCGAGCGCGTGGCCGATTGCGACATCGGCTTCTTCGAGGAGCCGATCGCGGACAACGACCCCGCCAAGCTCGCCGACCTGAGAAAGCGCGGCGGCATTCCGGTCGCGACCGGGCAGAGCGAGGGGCAACTGTTCCGGTTCCGGGATTTCCTCGTCAACGAATCCGTCGACATCCTGCAGCCGAACGTGTGCGTGTGCGGCGGCTTCTCGGTGGCGATGCGCGCGGCCGCGCTTGCGCAGGCGTTCGGCGTGCCGATCGACAACGGCGGCACGTTCCCGTTCCACAACATGCACCTGCACGGCGGGCTCGCGAATGGCGGCTCGGTCGAGTGGCACGTCGTCGCGGTCGAGATCTGCCGGAACCTGTTTACCGGCCTGCCGGCAGAGCAGAACGGGATGCTGGCGCTGCCCGATGCGCCGGGCCTCGGCTTCGGCATCAATCGCGACGGCGTGCGCGAATTCTCGTCAGGCCCGGGATCGCAGGGGCATGGCAAGGCCTGACCGGTAGCCGGCGTCATAGTCTGCCCGCCGACGCGCGCGGGCAGGCTGCGGCGTACTCGCAGTCGCTGGAGACAAGTGCGCACGGCTGCACGATCCACGCGCACCCGATGCTCGAACCGTGAGCGGCCGGCGAATCAGGCTCGCGCGTTGACGCTCGACGCGCTCAGATGTGCGTCGTGTGAGGCGCGAGTGTCCGCACGATGTTGATGAAGCTGGCGAGGACGGGCCCGATATCGTCTTTCCGCCATACCAGACCCGTTTCAACGGTCGATGGCCCGTGTGCCAGCGGGCGATAGACGACGCCGGTCCGTCGCAGGTTACGCAGCGATTGCGGAACCACGGCGACACCCATGCCGGCGGAAACGAGGCTGACGATCGTCTGCATCTGGATCGCTTCCTGGCCAATGCGCGGGACGATGCCGACGGAACTGTAGCACTCCATAATGGTGTCGTAGAACGCCGGCGCGAGATGCCGCGGGAAAATCACGAGCGGAAGCGCGGCGACGTCGGGCAGATGAATGGGGACATCCTCGGGGGCGTTCGACGCGGCAGCCGGAATCGCGAGCACGAGTGGCTCGCTCACGACCGGCAGATACGATAGTTCGGCCGCATGGCGTGGCGGTACCGGCGGGACGATCAGGCCCGCGTCGATGTGGCCGGCGGCCAGCGCATCGATTTGCACGTCGCTAGTCGCTTCGGTGAGTTGCAGCCGCACCAGCGGATAGCGGGCACCGAATTCGCGTAGCAGCGACGGCAGGAGCCCGTAGTCGGCAATCGACACGAATGCGAATGACAGTTTCCCGGTTTCGCCGCGCGCGAGACTCTGTGCGAGCCGGGGAAGCGCCTCGGCCTCGGCGAGCAGTTTGCGCACCTCGGGGAGCAATGCCTCGCCGACCGGGGTGAGCGCAACCGTCCGGTTCGTGCGCGCGAACAAGACTACGCCGAGCTCCCGCTCCAGGGAACGGATCGCCTGCGAGAGCGGGGGTTGGGTAATTGAAAGGCGCACGGCAGCCCGGCCGAAGTGTCGCTCCTCGGCAACGGCCACGAAGTAGTACCACTGGCGTAGATCGGGGGGGGAATTGGACATTCTCTTTATTTGAAATGCGACCAATAGCGATGAACGATTTATTGGGCAAGCGGGATGTAGCGCATGGGCTTGCCGGCCCGCATGTCGACGATGGGCCGAGCCGCCTGTTGAGGGCTGCCGGTATCTCCTTCACTCTGTCATCTCGCGAACGGTGGCCGCGTAGCAGCCATGTATCGCTTTGTCATTCGGATGGAACACCCGTCGGTCTGTTCGATTATTTTTCCTCACCTTGAGGTGGCGAGTGAGCAGACACAAGTGGGATTTTACCTAGCTCTTCAAGCGGATTTTATCTATTTCCGGGAAGCGCGGATTACCGTGTTCACGAGCGCTATTGACCGGCAACAGGATGTTATCGGTTGTCTGATTGGTTGTTTTTGATTTAACGACGGGATTCCGCGAATCAATGACGAAATTTGAGTCGCCTTGATGGAAAGAAGGGATCAATGCTGGAACGTGGAGGCAATTGACACAACGTTCGATCGACATCCCGATGTCGTCGTAGTCGCATGAAAGGTACCCGACTCGATCGCCACTTCACTTCGAGCGCTTGGCCGCCCACCTTCTTATAGATTTCAGTGGCGGTGCTGACCGGCACCTCAAACCCGTTACACCGGCATCGGTATCGATGTCGAGAACGCATCCGCCAGAAACTCGCGTCCGCCGGCCGATGATGTCGAATGAAATCGCGCTGCGCGGATTCGACCATCACCGGAGCGCCGCACGCGTACACCTGGTGGCCCGACAGATCGGGCAAGCCCTCGATCTCCGCGCGTCCGCACGTCGGGGGGAGGAATCAGGCGGCGCGGATGACCGCTTGCGCCCGTATCCGCCAGCCGAGCGCTACCGCAATCGCGGAAAATCCCAACAGCGCCCACATCGGCAATGACAGCCCGAGAATCGGGGGATACAGCGTTTCGCACAACCCGCCCACCTTGAAGACCGGCGGCAGCCAGTGGGCCGGCGGCAGGCTGTCGATCACCGGCTGCAATGCATCGAAGCCGCAACTGAAGCCCGGGTGAGCCTGCACGTAGATGTGCCGTACGGCGACCGCCGCGCCGGCCAGTGCCGTGGTCAACGAAAGAACACGCAGCAGCGCGACGCGGCGTCCGCCCGCTGCCGCCACGAATGTGAATAGTGCGATCAGCAGAAACAGGTAGCGCTGGATGATGCACAGCGGGCATGGATCCTCCTGCCACGCCAGCTGGATCCACAGTGCGCCGGCGACGAGTTCGAAGCTGGCCACGCCGATCGCCAGCAGTGTCCACCGTTCCGCACGCGTGGCGTCGATCGGGGCGCTCATCGCACTGCTCCGAGTGTGCTGACCCGCGCCGCGCACGCGCCGGATGCCGCGTCGACCTGGAGCCGGAACGGATAGCGTGAGCGGCGCGCACCGATCGCCTGCAACGCGTCGTCGTCGACGGTATTGACCGTGCCGGAGTGCGCGACGACGATCGCCGGTTCGCCCTCGAAACGCTGCGGAACCGCTTCGATGCCGATGAAGTCGTGTGAGAGTTTGGCGTCCATGCTGTCAGTGGGGTGGGTGGAGGAAAGAAACGGACATCACGCATGCGGGCGCAATGTCGCATACCAGAACAGCAGCGCGATCGCGCTGAACGCGGCGCCGAGCGTACAGACGCCGGCCCAGCCGACGCGCGCATACACGGTGGTCGATGCGATCGAGCCGCACGCGCAGCCGGCGGCGTAGAACAGCATGTAGCCGGCCGTCAGGCGGCTGCGCGCGTCGGGGCGCATGCCGTAGATCAGGCTCTGGTTGGTCACGTGCACCGCTTGCAGGCCGAGGTCGAACGCGACCACGCCCACGACGAGCGCCACGAGCGAATGCCTCATGAGCGCGGTGGGCAGCCATGACACGAGCATCAGCGCGAGCCCGATCCCGGACGTCCATTGCGCAAAGCCGCGATCGGCGAGACGGCCGGCGCGTGCGGCGCCGAGCGCACCGGCCGCGCCTGCGAGCCCGAACAGCCCGATCTCCGTGTGGGACAGCGATAGCGGCGGTGCGCTGAGCGGCAGCACCATCGGCGTCCAGAGCGTCATCGCGGCCGCGAAATGCAGGAAGGCGATGAAGGCACGCACACGTAGCACGCGCTCCTGCACGAAGAGGGCGAATACCGACGCGATCAGCCGCGGATACGGTTCGGCGACACCCGGAAGACGATGGTGCGGGAGGACGCGCGACAGGACGACGGCGAGCAGCAGCATGACGCCGGCCGACGTGAAATACACCGCGCGCCATCCCGCGAGGTCGGCGATCGCACCCGAGAACGTGCGCGCGAGCAGGATGCCGAGCACGATGCCGCTCGTCACGGTGCCGACCACCTGCCCGCGTTCCGCCGGTTCGGCGAGCCCGGCCGCGAACGACACGAGCACCTGGGTGACGACGCTCAGAAAGCCGATCAGCGCCATGCCGGCGAACAGCACGGATGCGCGCGTGGCGGTGGCGATCGACAGCAGCGCGAGCGCGCAGACGACCGACTGGATCAGGATCATCCTGCGCCGATCCCACAGATCGCCGAGCGGTACGAGGAGCACGAGGCCGAGCCCGTAGCAGATGCTCGTGGTCGTCATGACGCCGCCGATGGCGGCGCGCGAGATGTCGAACTGGTGCGCGAGCGTGTCGAGCAACGGCTGCGCGTAGTAGACGTTGGCGACGGCGAATCCCGCCGTCGTCGCGAACAGCAGCGTGACGGGACGCGTCAGCGTGGCGTGGGCGGGTGCCGCGTGGGCCTGCGGGGCGTGCTGTAGCGGAGACAGTTGTTCGAGGCTCATGATGGTGACGGGTAGCGAACCGGCATGAAGACAGCAGGCGGCGCGGCGCACGCGGGTCGCGCGGCCCGCCCCGGGCAACGGCAACGCACGTGAGGTGGCCCGCGCCGTGAAGTCGGCGATGGAGGGAAATCTACCGAACGCGAGGCGCGACGGTTAGCCGGTGCGTCTTAATGGATTGACAGTGCGTCCCACCTGCGCGACGCGCGGTGCGGACGAACGCACAGAAACGGATCGTCGGTTTGTTGGGACAAAACCGCTAACGGTTGCGGCCGCACTGTTCATACGATCACATGCAGCCGGCACTCGCCTGTCGACGCGGCCCGCCGGGCGCATCTCGACGGCGAGTTCGCGCTGCGCGAATCCTGGCCGGCGACACGACGACATTCCGGCGTCGCGGTGGGCGCCAGTCTCGGCAATCCCGCTTTGCCGTTCACCATTCATGGAGGTGCGTATGGCACTCAATCCGCTGCAACAGTTCTTCTCGAAGGTCGGCGCCGGTGACGTACCGGGCGCGCTCGAGGTCATCGACGATGCGACGGTGTTCGAGCCGCAGGGCCCCGAGAGCCTGCCGATCTATGGGCGCTTCGTCGGCAAGGCCGGTGTCGAACGCCTGCTCGGCACGCTGGTCGAGCAATTCGAGACCGAGCAGTTCGAGATCCGCAAATGGGCCGAAGCCGACGACACCGTGTTCGCATACGGCTACATGCAACATCGTGTGCGCAAGACGGGCCGGACCTTCAAGAGCGAATTTGCCGTCGTTGCACGCATCGAGGGCAACGTGATCCGCCACTACCGGATCTTCGAGGACACGGCTGCGGCCGTGGAAGCGTTCGCCTGATCGCCCGGCAGGAGGCGCGTACGGCCCGGTGCACCGCACGCCGGGCCGTCGTGCGCCGGGTTCGCCACGCGGTTCAGCGAATCTGCGCGAGCCAGCCGCTGTAGTCGATATCCGTGTGTCGTTGCAAGCGATGCTGCGGGTTCCCTGCAACGATACGCGTCTCGCTCGGCGCGTGACCGAACTCCAGCTTGAACGCGCGGCTGAGCTGCGTGTTGCTGTTGAAGCCGTACCGGTACGCGAGATCGCCGATCCGGTGACGAGGGCTCTCGGGCGACATCAGCGCGCGGTGAATCGCGAGCAGGCGGCGCTTGCGGATGTAATTCGCGACACCGCCATCCTGCTCGAATAGCCGGTACAGACTCGAGCGCGAGATGCCGATTTCCTTGCAGATTCGATCCGGCGACAGGTCCGGTGATTCGAGGTTCTGCCGGATGTACGCCTTGATCTTCACGTACAGGGTCGACAGCAACTCGTTGCGTGCATTCGAGATCTCTTGAGCGGTCGGGCTGAGCATCGCCTTCACCAGGCTCAGCGTCGCCTGCTCGACATGCAGCGCTTCCGACTGCGACAGCGTGCCGATCCTGTCGAGCAGGCTCCTCAGAAAGCTGTCGAGGAGCTGGCTGATTCCGCCGTTGAAGAGGGTGCCGTGAACGCTCGACGGCAGGTCCGGCAGCATGTCGCGCGCGACCAGCAGCGTGACTGCGTCGCCTGCCTGGATTTCACGGTGATAAGGACGCGCCTGGTCGACGACGAGGATATCTCCGGGCTGGACGAACACCGGCCGTCCATCGATCTCCCCGCGCACGCTTCCCGCATCCCGCAGGTTGAACGAATAGTTGTCCACCCCGTCTCGCCGAATGAACGCCGCCGAACGGTTGAGCGTGTACGAGAGCGGCACAGCCGCGCTCCCCGGATGATGGTAGGTCCACTTGCCGATCGAGATGTTGCCAAGCGTGTAGCCGATAAACTGGTAGTCGATTTTCGGGTCAATCGGCGCAGTTAAAGCAAACTCTGAAATCGAATACTGGGTCTGCCATGCGTCGAGACGTTCGGCAGGTGAATAATCCTGCAGGGAGAAACGGAAAGGCGGATGGGTCGAGCTGCTCATCTTGTGGCCCTCAATATCGCACTTTGGTTTGCTGAATTATAGAGGGGTTCATTAAAGGAGTGTGATGGGTGGAGGGGTGGTTGGTTATATGTATTTTCTTCTATCCATATAATTTCTTTGGAGGTTTTAATTGCGACGGGATTGAGGTTTTTTGTACCATTCGTAATGGGGTTCAATCGTATGAGATAGCTTGAGGAGCAGCCCTGGCCTTCGATAGAGCCCGGTGGTGAAAGGGCGATTACGATTTTTTTATTTTTAAGAGCTATTGAGAATTGATGTTTCTTTCGATTATCTTTCGTCGGATGCGTGGCGCACGTTGAAGAATCGGGGTAGTGGGCTTTCCGCTGTATCTCCGGACATGTGCCGGAACAAACTCTCTGATATTGAAAATTGCGTGCTCGATAGATGTCTGCAATCGGGCCAGCTGCGAAAACTTTGCTTTCTCACATCTGGATTCCCTTGCCGACTGCTGGAAGTGACGCAACGGCTCGAGGGACAGATACCGCATCCGCCTCCCTTCCGCCACTGTCGGTTCAGCTTCGCTTGAATACGGCGACCCACGCGCATCGGTTCGCCAGAGGGCGAGTCATCCCGGACAACATGCGATGAGCGCGCCGGGCGGTTGACGGCCGGCCGCGCCGATTCCCTGCACGAATCCGGAACGGCGTAAGGGTTTGTGCCGACCTCGATAGTATTTGACACCCCTATCAATTCTGCTACATTTCGAGAAAATTGATACCCAGTCAAATTTCAGCGCAAGGGAGCGTGCCCCGATCGTGACGGCGTGAGGTTCGTCGAGTCCACGATCCGGCAGAGCAGAGGCATGACAACGAGATGAGCCCGCGGCGGTGCAATGGGCGATCCATTCAGTAGTGCTTGCTATTGACCGAACCACAACAGAAACATATCGAGGTATGGAGACAAGGATGAGCAGTCTTGCACGACGGAATGTAGGTCTGGCGTTGTCGGCTACCGCACTGGCTGCGGCAACGAGCGCGTTTGCGACCGACGGCACGTATTTCACCGGGAACGGCGCGTCGTCGTCGGGCATGGGCGGGGCCGCGATTGCGTTCCCGCAGGATGTCGCGTCGGCGGTGGACAACCCTGCGGGGCTCGCGGAGCTGGGCTCGCGAGTCGATTTCTACATGGTGGCGTTACCGGTGTCCGCGAACTCGACGTTCGGTTCGCCGGACAATCACCTGTTTTCCCGCAAGATCGTCGTATCGCCGGGCTTCGGTTTCAACTACCAGATCGCGCCGCAGTGGACGTTCGGCGTGGCCATGACGGGCGCGGGCGCCGCGTCGAATTATGGCCGGCCCGTCCTGCCCGTTCCGGGCGCCGGCAATGCGAAAGCGAGCCTCGTCATCGTCAATACCAGCCCGACGATTACGTACAAGCCGCGGTCCGATCTCTCGATCGGTGCGTCGCTGGTGGTGGGTGTCGAGCAGTTGCGCCTGAACGGCCTCGTCGCACCGGGCGCGGACGGTGCGCTGCAACCCGTGCCCAGTCACGGCAATGCCAATGCACTGGGTATCGGTGCGGGCGTGGGTGTGCTCTGGACACCGGTGCCGATGGTGTCGGTAGGCGCCTCCTATTTCACGAAGACGTGGTTTACGCCGCTGTCGGGTTACAAGGACGATGTGCTCGCTTCCAGCGGAGGGCACATCGACAGCCCGGCGCGGTACGGCGCCGGCGTGGCGATTCGGCCGCTTCCCGGGTTGACGCTGGCGATGGACTATCTCCGGATCCAGTGGTCGGGGGCCGCGGGCTACAACAGCACGAACTCGTGGGGTTATCGCAGCCAGAACGTCGGCCGCATCGGCGTTTCCTACGAGCTCAACCCGAAATGGACGGTTCGGGCCGGGTACAGCTTCGCGAACAACAACGTGGATTCCGACCATACGATTGCGAACATGTATGGCCCGGGCATCAGCTCGCGCGCCGTGACGCTCGGCGCGACCTACGCCATCGACAAGAACAACCTGGTGACCGCCGCTTTCGAGTACGACATCCCGACGACGATCATCGGCACGGGGCCGAGCCAGGGAACGAACATCCGGGCAAGTTACCAGGGATACACGATCGGCTACACGCACAAGTTCTGAGCCTCCGCGTCGACGCCCGGCACCGCGTGTGACGGTGCGGGAGCAGACACGGGACGAGACGCCGCGGCCGGTTTGATCGGCCCGGCGTCTCGTCGTTACCGGCGCGCGTTGCGGGGCGCCCGGGATTCGCCCGCCGGCTTCGACAGCCACGTTTCGAATCCGTCCAGCATGAGCTTCAGGCCGGCGTCGAGCCGTTTCTCGCTGTCGATGTTCGCGAAGGGCTCGACGAGGAAGGCGGCGCCCGGAATGGTCGTCCGGTCGAACTGGGAGACGTGACGGACGATGAATTCCTTGTGTTCGCCAGGCGCCTGCCGGTTGGCGAATTCGACGCTGATGCTCGTCATGAACATCATCGTCAAGTCGTACGCGAGTGCCGCTTGCTCGGGCGCAAAGCCGGCGTGTTCGAGAATTCGCCCGAGGTGATCGAAGTACGCGAGGCCGTAATCCGTCTCGCCCGGCTGTACGCGCTGAAACAGCCTGAACCGGTTTTGCGTCGCGATGTAGTTCGCGATGCCCGGCCAGCGTGCGAGGACTTCCAGCGACGAACGGCAGACGCCTTCCAGGTCGACGCGCCAGTCGCCCGTCACGGCCGGAAGTGCGAGGACGCGCTCGTGGAAAGCCGTGTTCAGCACGGCGCTGAGCAAGTCGTCCTTGCTGCCGACGTAGTAGTGAACCAGCCCCGGCGCAACGCCCATTTCGCGCGCCACGCGAACCATCGACACGTCGAAGATCGACTCCTTCTGTGCGAGTTCGATTGCACTGCGGATGACGGCGTCGCGCGACAGCCCTGAACCCGGCGTGTCGCTTTTCGGGCGTCTGCCGGAGCGCCGGGGCGTGGACGGAGCGGCTTCTTCTGGCGCGATTTTGGTTGATTTCATAGAGCAGGGTAAACGATAGCGCCCGGGCCGCACGCTTTAAATTGACACCGTCTCAACTCTAGCACTATTCTTAGCTCGTGGATATTTGAGGTGGTCTCAATTAATCTTAAATTGAGACTATCTCAAATAAGATCGGATCATCGAAACAGGAAGACGGAGCACCCATGAAACAGCAGGGTTCGAACGGAAAAGTCGCCGTGACTGCCGGGTTGCGGGGGGCGTCGTGGACGCCTGCGCGGATGCAGGCTCCCTATACCACGACACCTTTCCCGTTGACGACGCAGGACGGGCAGGCGACGCTGGGCGTGCTCTTCTCCCGAGCCCCCGTACGGAAGGTCGTATTCATCATGCACCCCCGCGAATTCGTGATGACGCACTACCTGGTGCCTGAAGCGCTGGATGCCGGATGGGCCTGCTGGGTGCAGGCGCCACGCTCGATCGGCAGCGATCTGCGCCTCGAGCACGAGATTGCGCTGCACGATGTCGCGGCGGGCATGCGCCAGCTTCGCGAACTGGGTTTCGAGACGATCGTGCTGGCTGGCAACTCGGGCGGTGCCGGGCTGTTCGCGTTCTACAACCAGCAATCGCAACTCCCGGCAGAGCAGCGCATTCGCCGTACGCCGGCGGGTCGTCCGACGGGCCTCGACACCGCGGTCATGCCGGTCGCGGACGGCATCGCGTTCGTGTCGCCCCACCCGGGGCAAGGCGTGTTGCTGATGAATGCGCTGGACCCGTCGGTCACGGACGAGAACGATCCGTTCTCGTGTGCTGCGGAGCTCGACCCGTTCAGCGCGGCAAACGGCTTTCGCCGGCCCCCCGAATCCTCCCGCTATACGCCCGAATTCATCGAGCGTTACCGGCGTGCGCAACGCGAGCGTGTCGCGCGGCTCGACGAGCGCGCGCGTGAACTGGTCGAGCGCCGGCAATCGGCGCGCACGCGACTGAAAGAGGCCCCCACGCGACCCGACAAGCAACTCGCGAGTCACGGCCCGATCCTGACGGTGTGGCGCACCGACGCCGATCTCCGCTGCTGGGACACGTCGCTCGAACCGTCCGATCGCCTGGTCGGCTCGCTGTGGGGCGCCGATCCGTCGGTATCCAACCTGGGCAGCGTCGGCTTCGGCCGGCTGGTGACGCCGGAATCGTGGCTGTCGACCTGGTCCGGCCTGTCGTCGAATGCATCGCTCGCGAAGTGCGCGCCGTCGATCGTGCAGCCGACCCTGTTGATCGAATACACCGGTGACAACTGCGTGTTCCCGGGCGACGTCGATGCGATGTTCGCGTCGTTCGCGACTGCCGACAAGGCGCGTCACCGTGTACGCGGCAATCACCACGGATTGCCGCTGGACGACGGCGAAGTGTCGGGCCAGGTGCTGGCGGGCCAGCACCTGCAGGCCTGGCTCAACGCGAAGTTCTGACAAGACACTACAAAATCATGGAGACGGTAAGGATGGACTCGGTACGTAATCCTCAGGAAACAGGCACTTCGTCGGCCACCCGTGCGGCGCACGTGCTCAACCCGATTCCGGGTGTCGTGTATCCGGCTCAGGACGATCTTGACCGCTACGTGGCGGAAGGCGTGCTCGGATTCGAAACACTCGCGGACGGGTTTCGCGCGACTGCCGCACGCTATCCCGACAACCTCGCGCTCGTCGGGCCGGCATTGAGCATGACGTATGCCGAACTCGACTCGAAGTCGAACCGGCTCGGCGCGGCCCTGCTGGCGCAAGGCCTCGAACCGCTCGATCGCGTGGTGTTCCAGCTCGGGAACAGCGCCCAGCTCGTCGTGATGTTCCTCGCCTGCGTGAAGGCCGGCCTGATCCCGATCTGTACGCTGGCGGCGCATCGGGAGCACGAGATCGGCTATCTCGCGAACCTGGCCGAAGCGAAGCTCCATTTCGTCCAGGGCGACGATCCGAAATTCGACGATATCGCGTTTGCACGGGACATCCAGTCTCGCGCACCGACGATGAAACTGATCCTGCAGGCGCGTGGCGAGCCGCGTGACGGCGTGCTGCATCTCGAGCAGCTGATCGACTCGATCGACGATGAAGCGGCCGCGGCGCGGCTGGCGGAAGTCCGGCTCGATCCGTTCCAGGTGGCCGTGTTCCAGCTTTCCGGCGGCACGACGGGCGTGCCGAAGATCATCCCGCGTTTCAACAACGAATATCTCTACAACATGCGTGCGGTGGCGGAATGGCTCAGCTTCCAGCCGGATGACGTGTTGTTCATGCCGCAGCCGATGGTGCACAACCTGAACATGGGCTGCTGCTTCGGCCCGTTCCTGATGACGGGCGGCACGGTGACCGTGCCGCCGGATCTGGCACCGGAGACGCTGATCGCGTTGATCGAGACGACGCGGCCGACCTGGCTGATGCTCGGCGGGCCGATCATCGCGCGCATCGAGACGGCGATTCAGTCGGGGCGCATCGACCTGTCGAACGCACGCGGCGTCATTGCGGCCAACAGCGCGCCGAAGCTGCGCGCGCTGCTGGGCGTGCCCGTCTTCCACATCTTCGGCATCACCGAGGGCGTGATCATGTTCACGCACCCGGACGATTCCCAGGAAGCGCTCGACACGACCAACGGCCGCCCCGTCAGCGCGTGGGACCGTATCCGCCTGCTTGGCCCCGGCACGGAAGAATCGGTCCGGCCCGGCGAAATCGGCGAACCGGCGTTCAAGGGGCCGTACACGATCCACGGCTATTTCCGCGCCGAAGAGCGCAACAAGGAAACCTTCACGCGCGACGGCTACTACCGGTCGGGCGACCTGATGGAGGCGCGTGTCATCGACGGCAAGACCTACTACGTGTTCCGCGGCCGCTTCAAGGATCTCGTGAGCCGTGGCGGCGAAAAGATCAACTGCGAAGAAGTGGAAATGGCCGTGGCCGGACACCCGTCGATCGCACAGGTCGTCGCCGTGCCGTATCCCGATCCGGTATTCGACGAACGCCTGTGTGCCGTGCTGATCCTGCGTGACGGGCATGCCGCGCCCACGCTTCCGGAGCTCGGCGCCTACCTGAAGGAATACGGCCTCGCGAAATTCAAGTGGCCGGAGCGCATCGAGGTGGTCGACGCATTCCCGTTGACCGCGTCGGGCAAGCTCAGCCGTCAGTCGCTGCGCGACATGGTCGCGCGGCAAGTCGTCGGTTCCGAAAAAAGCTCGTGAATCTGATTGACCCATTACTGGAGAACACAGTGACTTCCACGCAACCGGTTCTGAAGGGCGTGCACCATACCGCCCGGCCTACCTGGAAACTTCGGGAAACCGTCGAGTTCTACCGCGACAAGCTCGGGCTGCCGCTCGTTCACGCGATTTCGGCGCGCGGCTGGGGGCCGGCAAACCATCCGGACTTCCTCCACTTTTTCTTCGAAAGCGGCAAGGGGAGCACCATCGCGTTCTTCTACTACATCGACACGGAGCAGCCGGATTACACGCGCGCCGTCGCCGACTATCGCTTCGAAGCGACGCATACCGCGTGGGCGGTCGACACGTACGAGGAATTGATCGAGTGGCGCGACCGGCTCGAGGCGCACGGCATTCCGCTGATCTACCAGATTCGCCACGAACTGATCGAGTCGATCTATTTCAGCGACCCGAACGGGTACTACCTCGAGATCACGCTGCAGCAGCGCCCGATGAACCTGCTTGACGCGGACGATGCGAAACGCACGCTCGACGCTGCGATGAAGGCTGAGGACGCGATGCTCGCGGGCACCGGCGAATTCAAGTCGATCGACCAGGTCTGGCGCGACAAGGCGCACGGGATCGGCGAATCGAACGGCGAGAACGACGGCACGGAAGCGGTGCTCTATGTGCTCGACGTGCCCGAGTTCGAACCGCTCGTCGAATCGAGCAAGAACAACCCGCGCTACCACGTCGACGGCCCGACCCACGGCTACTGGAAGATCTGCTCGCCCGATGCGATCGTGTTCGACCGCAAGGCACTGGGGTTCGTGCCGGCACTCTGGAACGCGTCGCTGACGGGCGGATTCGACGGGAACGTCAAGACCTTCGACCGCTATACGCTCGAAATCACGCCGCGGGGGCAGCAATGAAGATCGCGATCGTAGGGGGCGGCCCGTCCGGGCTTTATCTTGGGCTCCTGCTGAAACGAACGGCCCCCGACTGGCAGGTCGATGTGATCGAGCAGAACGTCGCCGACGCCACGTTCGGGTTCGGTGTCGTGCTCGCGGATACCGGCATGCTGCAGTTGCAGGAAGCCGACGAGCGCTCCTACCACGCGCTGTGCGATGCGATGCGCTACAACGATCGGCAAATCATCGTCCAGCGCGAGGAGCCGATCGAGATCAAGCTGAACGTGAAGGGCGGTGCCATTCCGCGCCTCGCGTTGCTGCAGGTCCTTCAGCGCGAAGCGGAAGAAGCGGGCGTTCGCATCCATTTCGGCCGCCGGATCGAGACGACCCTCGATCTCGCGACGTTCGGCCTTGACGATGCGGATGTCGTGGTGGGCGCGGACGGCATCAACTCGGTGGTGCGCCGGCAGTATCCGGATGCCTTCGGCACCACGCAGCGCTCGCTGAGCAACCACTTTGCGTGGTACGGCACGAAGCGCGTGTTCGAGGCGCCTGCACTGGTCTTCCGGACCTTCAATGGTGGCCATTTTGTTGCGCACTACTACGCGTATAGCGACGACATGAGCACGTTCGTCGCGGAGTGCGACGACGCAACGTGGCATCGTCTCCGCCTGGGCGAATTGACCGACGACGATCGCCAGCACCTGTTCGAGGAGATTTTCGCACCCGAGCTCGGCGGCTTGCCGCTGATCTCGAACAAATCCGTGTGGCGCCAGTTCCCGGTCATCCGCAACGAAAAGTGGGTCAGCGGCCGCCATGTGCTGATCGGCGACGCACTCGCGAGCGCGCATTTCTCGATCGGCTCGGGCACGCGCATCGCGATGACGGATGCGATCGCGCTGGCACGGGCGCTGCTCGAATGCGACGGCGATGCGGCACGCGGGCTCGCTGCGTTCGAGCAGGATCACAAGCCGCAGAAGAACAAGCTGATCGATGCGTCCGAACGTTCGTACATGTGGTACGAGGACGTCGCGACGTGGATGGACAACTACACGCCCGAGGAATTCGTCTACCAGTTCATGACGCGCACCGGGCGGATCGACGATGCGCGCCTGCGCAGCGAGTTTCCCGAACTCGTGCAGCGGCTGGCCGGCAGTGCGGGGGTCCTGTGAACGAAAGCTCCGAAATCGTGGTGGCCGACCTGCCGTTCACGGTGAGGCGCATCGCGCGCTGGTCCGACTGCGATCCGGCCGGCGTCGTGTTCACGGGCCGCTTCACCGACTACCTGCTCGGCGCCGTCATGCATTTCTATCGACGCATTGGCTACGGGGCCGGCGGGCAGGAAGGGCGCGAGAGCGGGGTCGGCTTGCCGTGCAAGCACATGAGCCTGACGTTTCACGCGTCGCTCTATCCCGAAGACGTCGTCGATATCCGTGTCGAAGTGGGCGAGATCCGCACGCGCACGTTCGACCTGGTTGCGCGCGCTTTTCTCGCTGACGGCCGCCTCGCGTTCGAAGGCAAGTTCACGCCGATTGCCATCCGCGAGGGCGTTCGGGAGAGCATCGAGATTCCGTCCACATTGCGTGCGGCGCTCGAACCGTATCTGACTTCCAAGGAACCCGCATGACCGTAAGAACCTATCGAATCGGCCAGATCGTCCCGAGTTCGAATACGACGATGGAAACCGAAATTCCCGCGATGCTGCGTGCGCGCGAAGGCATTCGCCCCGAGCGCTTCACGTTTCACAGCAGCCGGATGCGGATGCACAAGGTGACGCGCGAGGAACTCGAGGCGATGAACCGCGAAGGGCTGCGCTGCGCGGCGGAACTGGCCGATGCGCGGGTCGACGTGATGAGCACGGCCTGCCTGGTCGCGATCATGGCGATGGGCAACGGCTACCACCGCGAAGTCGAGCGCGAGCTGACGGCGGTGGCCCGCGAGAATCACTGCCAATCGCCCGTCATGACGTCGGCCGGCGCGTTGGTGGAAGGGCTGAAGATCATGGGCGCGAAGAAGATCTCGTTGCTGGCGCCGTATATGCGCCCGCTGTGCGATCGGGTTGTCGAGTACGTCGAGAACGAGGGCATCGAAGTGATCGATTCGCTCGCGTTCGAGATTCCGGACAACCTCGAGGTCGGCCTGCGCGACCCGGCACGCCTGGTCGACGACGTGAAGAAGCTGAACATCGCGAATGCCGATGTCGTCGTGCTGTCCGCCTGTGTCCAGATGCAGTCGCTGCCGTCGATCCAGATCGTCGAGGATGCCCTCGGTGTTCCGGTGACGTCCACCGCCATCTGCACGACACGACGGATGCTCGATCACCTGGGGCTCGAACCGGTCGTGCCGAATGCCGGTGCGCTGCTGAGCGGCGCTTATCGATAGACGAATCGCGTTCGAATCATCTGGACATAGCCCGCCGCATAGTACGGAATCCTATTTGCAGGAGTGGATGAAATGAGGGAAGCAGTCATCGTCTCGACGGCCAGAACGCCCATCGGTCGAGCCTATCGCGGCGCGTTCAACGCAACGAAGTCGCCGAGTCTCATGGGGCACGCGATTCGTCATGCGGTGGCGCGTGCCGGCGTCGAGCCGGGGCGAATCGAGGACGTCATTGTCGGCACGGTACTGGCGGCGGGCACCGCAGGGTCGAATATCGCGCGCAACGCGTTGTTCGCGGCCGGGCTTCCGCATACCGTTGCCGCGCAGTCGATCGATCGCCAGTGTGCATCGGGCCTGATGGCGATCGCAACCGGCGCGAAGCAGATCGTCGTGGACGGCATGGACGTCGTCGTGGCCGGCGGGCAGGAAAACATCTCCGCGATCCAGGATCGGTACTACGACTGGGTGTACGCGGAGA
Source organism: Burkholderia sp. Ac-20384 (assembly GCF_017104605.1). NCBI lineage: Bacteria > Pseudomonadati > Pseudomonadota > Betaproteobacteria > Burkholderiales > Burkholderiaceae > Burkholderia > Burkholderia sp. Ac-20384. The sequence continues at coordinate 22,429 of NZ_JAAGPE010000011.1, forward strand.
AAGACGCCGAAGTGCTGCGCCATGCGCCGCACGCCTATATGCCGATGCTCGAGACCGCGGAGTGCGTGTCGACGCGCTATGGCATTACGCGCGAGCAGCAGGATGCGTATGCGCTGGCATCGCAGCAACGGACGGCGGCGGCGCAGCGCGACGGCCTGTTCGACGACGAGATCGTCCCGATCACGGTCTCGACGCGGGTGACGGACAAGCAGACCGGTGCGATCGACGTGCGCGAGATCACGCTGTCGAAAGACGAAGGCAACCGTCCGGACACGACGTTACAGGGGCTTCAGTCGCTGAAGGCGGTGCTGGCCGGCGGCGCGGTGACGGCAGGCAACGCGAGCCAGCTGTCCGACGGCGCGAGCGCGTGCGTGCTGATGGATGCGCGCTCGGCCGAGCGTGCCGGGCTCGCCCCGCTAGGCATCTACCGAGGAATGGCCGTTGCCGGGACCGCACCGGAAGAGATGGGCATTGGCCCGGTCTACGCGATTCCGAAGCTGCTCAAGCAGCATGGCCTGACGATCGACGATATCGGCCTGTGGGAGCTGAACGAGGCGTTCGCGTGCCAGGTGCTCTATTGCCGGGACCGGCTCGGTATCGATCCGAACCGCTACAACGTCAACGGCGGAGCGATCGCGATCGGGCATCCGTACGGGATGACGGGTTCGCGGCTGGTCGGGCACGCGTTGCTCGAAGGGCGGCGCCGGCGGGTGAAGCATGTCGTGGTCGCGATGTGCGTCGGTGGCGGGATGGGGGCCGCCGCGTTGTTCGAGGTGTGTTGAACCGGCAGTGCAAACAAGCAGATCGCGTTCCGCCCCGGCGCGATTCACAAGGTATTCAAAGGAGACGTGAAATGGGATTCGTAGTAGGAGTCGATGTAGGCGGAACCTTCACCGATGGTGTAGCGGTCGACGACCGCGGCGTCATCGTGTCGGCCAAGACGCCTTCCACGCCGCCCGACTATTCGGCCGGTGTCTTCAACGTGCTGGGCCTGCTGGCCGAGCAATTCTCGATGTCGCGCGCCGAGTTTCTCCAGCACACGGATCACATCGCACACGGCACGACGTCGTCGCTGAATGCACTCGTGATGGGCAAGGTGCCGCCCGTCGGGTTCATCACGACGCGCGGGCACGGCGATTCGATCGCGATCATGAACGTCGAGGGGCGCTACCTCGGCCGCTCGTCGATGGAACTGCAGAACGTGCTCGGCCATGCCAAGCCCGCGCCGCTCGTCGCCAAGCGCCTGATCAAGGAAGTGACGCAGCGGATGGATCGCGAGGGGAACGTGCTGGTCGAGCTCGACGATCCGGAAGTGCGCGAAGCGGTGCGTGACTGCGTGGCACAAGGAGTGTCGGCGATCGCCGTGTCGCTGCTCTGATCGTTCCGGAATCCGTCGCACGAGCAGCGTGTGCGCGACATCATCCGGGAAGAAGCGCCGGATATCTACGTCGCGCTGTCGTCGGACGTGAGCCCGCGGATCCGCGAGTATGCACGCCACGCGACGACGATCATGAGCACGCAGATCGGCCCGGGCCTGCGCGATTACCTGACGAATCTCGAAGCGGGGCTGCGCAGCGAAGGGCTCGTCGGGCCGCTGCTCGTGATGCAGAGCTCGGGCGGGGCAATCACGGCGGCCGAAGCACCGGCCACCGCGATCACGACGGTCGGCTCGGTGCTGACCGGCGGCGTGGTCGGCGCGATGCAGCTCGCGGGCCAGCTCGGCCATCGCAACGTGATGGCAACCGACGTGGGCGGTACGACGTTCCTCGCGGGCCTGATCGTCGACGGCGAGCCGGTGCGCGCGGCGCAGACCATCATCAACCAGTCGCCGGTCAACGTGCCGACGCTGCGCGTCGAGGCGATCGGTTCCGGCGGCGGTGCGATTGCGTGGATCGACGCGGGCGGCAATCTGCGGGTCGGCCCGCTGAGCGCGCAGGCTGCGCCCGGGCCGGCATGCTACGGCGCCGGCGGCATGGAGCCGACGATCACCGATGCGAACCTCGTGCTGGGCATCCTGCCGTCGCGCGGGCTGCTGGGCGGCAAGCGCCCGCTGTCGATCGAACTGGCGCGCGATGCGATCCGGCGCCGGATCGCGGAGCCGCTCGGGCTGAGCGTCGAGGAAGCGGCCGCGGCGATTTACGCGGTGCAGAACGCGCAGACCGGCGACCTGCTCCGCAAGATCGCGGTGGAAGCCGGGCATGATCCGCGCGACTTCGTCGTCTACGCGTTCGGCGGTGCGGGGCCGGCTCACTGTGCGGCGTACACGTTCGCGGTCGGCGCGAGCGAAGTGCTGGTGCCGCTCGGTCCGGTTGCGTCGGCATTCTCCGCATTCGGGCTGGCGGCTTCGAAGGTCAACGTGATCCGCGAGCTGTCCGATCCCGCGGTCGCGCCGATCGATCCGGTGCGCGTCGCCGAGAATTTCAGGCGGCTCGAAGAGGAAGTCAGCACGGTGCTCGAGCGACAGGGCATCAAGTTCGTCGAGACCAAGCTCTATCGCGAGATCGACATGCGCTACGGCATGCAGATGGGCGAGGTGTCGACGCCGCTGGCGTCGGGCCCGATCACCGTCGAATCGCTGCAGGATGCCGTCGACAAGTTCGAGGAACTCTACGCGCAGCTGTTCGGCGCCGGTTCCGGCTTCCGCGATGCAGGCATTCAGGTCCTGACCTACCGGGTTCGCGGCGAAGGCATCCTGCCGATCTCGCCGGAACTCCCGGAGATCGAAGCCGCGAACGGCATGCCGGTCGAGCATGCGGTGATCGAACGGCGCCCGATCTGCCTCGATGCACACGACGGATTCGTCGATACCCCGGCCTACGACTACACGCTGCTGCGTGCCGGGCATGTGGTGGAGGGGCCGGCCGTGATCCAGGTGCCGACGACGACGGTCGTGGTCCCGAACGGGATGCGGGGCGTCATCGACCACCTGGGCAACCTGTCGATCAAGATGAACGCGGCGTGACCCGCGAATAGGAGAACTGTCATGCAATCCACGATTCCGGGTTCCGAAATTTTCGTCAGCCGGCCCGTTGCACCGGAGGTGCTGCTGCGGTCGCTGCCGCCGTCGCTGAAGGCGCACACCGTGTCGGACGATGTGATCGACGCGCTGCATCCGCTGACTTACGAGGTGATCCGCCATCGCCTCTGGTCGATCACCGACGAGATGGGCGAGACGCTGAAGCGCATGTCGGGCAGTCCGGTCGTCTCGGAAGCGAACGACTACGACTTCACGATCAACGACGAAGCGGGACAGGAGGTGCAGATCGGCCTCTACAACACGATGCTGGCCGGCGCGATCGATCTCGCGATCTACTGGACGCTGCAGAACCGGGCCGACAATCCGGGCATCCAGGACGGCGACATGTTCCTGTGCAACGACCCGTGGATCGGCGGCGGCTTGCACCAGAGCGACGTGCTGGTTTTTTCGCCGATCTTCCATGACGGCAAGCTGTTCGGCTGGACGAGCGCGATTTGCCACGAGCCGGATCTCGGCGGGGTGGCGCCCGGCTCGATGCCGATCGCCGCGCCCGACGTGTTTTCGGAATCGCTGCCGACGCCGCCGATCAAGATCGTCCGGAACTTCGAGCTGCAACGCGACGTGGCCGACATGTGGGTGCGTCGCTCGCGCGTGCCGCAACTCATCGGCCTCGATCTGCGCGCGAAGATCGGTGCGAATCTGGTCGGGCGCAAGCGCATCCTCGCGCTGATCGAGCAGTACGGCCCCGACACGGTCAAGGCGGTGATGAAGCGGATGATGAACGACGCGGAGCGACGTCTGCGCGACAAGCTTCGCAACGCGCCGGACGGGACGTGGCAGGCGACGAGCTACATGGATCAGTCCGAGGCCGGCGACCGGCGTCCGCACAAGCTGACGCTGTCGATGACGAAGCGCGACGATCACCTGACGTTCGATTTCACCGGCACCGCACCGCAGGCCGGCGTCATCAACTGCACGTATGCAGGGTCGCGCGGCGGCGTGATGCTCGCGCTGCTGCCGACGCTGGCCGGCAATATTCCGTGGGCGGCCGGCGGCCTGATGCGCTGCTTCGACATCGTCACGCCGGAAGGGACGATGAACAACGCGACGTTCCCCGCGGCGATCAACAAGGCGCCGATCGCGACCGCGTGGGCGATCGGCAACCTGGCCGCGCAGTGCCTGTCGCAGATGCTCGACTGCACGGTCGACATGAAGGCGAACGTGCAGGCGACCTGTTGCGGCACCTGGAACACGGCGGTGCTCGCCGGTGTCGACCAGCGTGGCAAGCACCATGCGCCGTTCGTCGATGTCGTGATGGAGTCGATGGCCGGCGGCTACGGCGCGCGTCCGGCTGCAGACGGCATCGATACGGGCGGTCTGTTCTGCATCCCGATGGGCAAGCTGCCCGACGTCGAAATGACCGAGTTGCTGTATCCGCTGGTCGTGCTCTGGCGTCGCGAGGAACCGGACTCGGGCGGCCCGGGCCGGCATCGCGGCGGCGTCAGCGCGTCGGTCGCGATCACGCCGTACGGCTCGTCGTTGCCGATGGCGATGGTGCTCTCGAGCTCGGGGATGGCGACTGCGCAGAACCAGGGGCTCGCCGGCGGCCATCCAGGCAATACCGGGCACAACGTCGTGGTGCGCGACGTGCCGCTCGAAGCCATGTTTGCAAAGGGCGAGGTGCCGACCGACCTGTTCGCGCTCGGCGGCGAGCTGACGACTGCACAGTGCATGACGGCAGGCGAGCTGAAGCAAGGCGACGTCCTGTATCTGCATTGCCAGGGTGGTGGCGGCTACGGCGACCCGATTCGCCGCGAGGCGCAGGCGGTCGCGACCGACCTGCGCAACGGCAAGATCGGCGCTGGTGCGGCCGAACTCGTCTACGGCGTGATCGTCGACGCGGCGGGTCAGGTCGACGTCGGCGGAACGGAGCACCGGCGCGCGGCGATTCTCGGCGAGCGCCAGAAATATGCGGAGCCGGCGCCGAAGCAGCTGACGGGCCGTTTCGATCCGGAGAAGGCGCGCGCGATCGACGACAACCTCGGCCTTGCGGCGGTGGCGGGCGGATCGGTGGTGGTCTGCCGGCACTGCGGGCATCAACTGAGCGATCACGACAAGCAGCTGTCGCTGGCGTGCCGCGATTCCGATCCGGTCTCCGGCAGCTCGAACGTGCGTGTCGATCCGTCGTATTACGTCGATTCGGAGGTCGTGTTCCGCGAACACTTCTGCCCGAGCTGCTGGACGACGGTGCACTCCGGCCTGGTACCGAAGGATCACGTCGACGTGATCAGCGGGATGACCACGCTCGGTGCGGCGGATACGGCGTCGGCATAGGTGCTACAGGGCGTCGCGCGGCCTGCCGGCAGGCGGCGGCCGCGCGACGCGACTCTTTCGGGTAACGAGGCAAAGTAAATGAAACTCAAGGACAAGGTGGCGATCATCACGGGCGCCGCGGCGGGGATCGGGCAGGCAACGGCCAGGACGTTCGCGAGCGAAGGGGCGATCGTCGTGTTGTGCGACCGTTCCGCAGACGCGGTGCGACACGAGGCGCGGCACCTGAGCGAGCGCGGCCATTCGGCGGTCGCGCATACGCTCGACGTGACCGACCGGGCCGGCATCGACGCGGTGATCGCGAACGTGAAGGCGCAATTCGGCCGGATCGACATTCTCGTCAACAACGCGGGCATCACGCAGGATGCGCGGCTCGTGAACATGAGCGAGGAACAGTTCGACAAGGTCATCGACGTCAACCTGAAGGGCGTGTTCAACTGCACGCAGGCGGTCGTCGACACGATGATCGAGCAGAAGCGCGGCGTGGTGCTCAACGCGTCGAGCGTCGTCGGCATCTACGGGAATTTCGGCCAGACGAACTACGCGGCCAGCAAATTCGGCGTGATCGGCTTCACCAAGACGTGGGCCAGGGAGCTCGGTCCCAAGGGCATTCGCGTCAATGCGGTGTGCCCGGGTTTCATCGAGACGGACATCCTCAAGACGATGCCGGACAAGGTGCTCGACGGGTTTCGGGACGCATGCTGGCAGCGGCGGCTGGGTACGCCGAGCGAGATTGCGAGCGTCTACGCGTTCCTCGCGTCGGACGAAGCCAGTTTCGTGAACGGGACGGCGATCGAGGTGTCGGGCGGGTTGTCGGTGTAGGAGCAAGCGCGGGGCGGGCGTTGTTGTTTTGAGCGGGATTGAAACGACCGATGACAACGTCGGGGCAAGCTCGCTGCCTTTGTCCCTACGGGAGGTGATGCTCAAGCTTCTGGATGAAGCGAGGGAAGCCGCGGCGGATGAGCGTTGGGCGGAGGTCGTTAATCGATACGCTCGTCTATATGCCGCGGCATCGCGGACAATTCGCTATATGGCAAAGTCTGGCAGCCGGTTTGCCACTCAGGTTGGTGCCCCCGGTAAGCCGTCCGGCATATTGCTGCCGTGGTCCGTCAGATCGTTCGTGCGAGCAATACCTTCGTGTAGCGGCTACGCCGTCCGGTGCATCTTCACCAGTTCCAAGGTTTCACACGCTCGGAGAATCGTGTCTTTCGCGAATGGTGACAGCGGATGTTCGTTTAGCCACCCAATCCACTCGATCACGGCATCACACTCGATGTCTGTCAGTTTGGGCCAGCGCTGCAGAAAATAGTCGTCCCAGTATTCCGCAACCGGCGACCTGTCCAGCGACCCGATCAAACTCTCGACGACTGTCAGTGCAACCTGATTGTCCTCGACCGAAACGCGCATGATGCCGGGTAAAAAGTAGCAGAACGCTTCGGGCGTGAATCTGTAGATAGCATCCGCGTACGTTGTCCAGTCGTGAGCAGACGTCTCATCCCAGAACAGGTTTGAGAAGTGCAATGCATCGCTGTAGTCATTCGTGTTGGATGAGACGGCTGGAACGACTGAGGTCGGCCTTACGCGTTCGGAGAAGGCTGCTCTCAGATGTCTCATGAACAGGTGTCCGTCATCAGCTGTTTGCATTTTCCCGCCTTTGCCGCTGGTTGAGTGCAGTGTCGAGCATTTCTCCGATGATCTCAGCCTTGCTTTCGCCGTATCAGTGCACGAACCCAGCCTGCGATCGCAACAAACGTCAGGCCAGGGGAGATCGTCAGTGCAACCAGTAGATCGAAGACTTGGGAAAGCTCGGCCTCGACGCTCCCGAAAATCCAGCGACTGATAGCCCGGGTCACGGCGTACCAGATAGCCGCGCCACCTACTGAATACAACCCGATCAAAAGCCAGAGCTTGTTTGTCGATTCAACCTTGCGCCAAATGAAAATCGCACACACAGCCCAGGCCGCGTAGATTGGAACCCATAGCGGTCGAGGGATTTCAGCGGGCGGGACGAACATCGACAGGACCGCCACGAGGACTGCTAGAACAATCAAACCTGTGATGTCCGGGAGGTATCGAATCCTTTGCACGGTGATCACGTATATCAGCCTCTCATTCCTTGAATGCAGAATTGCGACCTACACAAGCGTGCTGAATCGGAAGCGATCCGAGACCCAACCGACGATTAGCATACACGTCTGCGATAGCGCCTGGATGGAGATGTCGGATTGCGGATTCCGCACCTAGATGATTCGGTTCCATGATCCGCATTCCGCTTTCTCGGGCTCGACGAGTGCCCAGATCGAGCGGCAGAAGGTGCAGCGACAGTACATGACCGAACCTGCCGAATCGGGGCCTTCGGAAGAAAAATGAGGCTGGGGAATTTCGGAGAGGAGGTTGTTTGCAACGGCCACGTCGCGACGATAGGCGTATTGCTGATACTCCTGATGCGATGCGAACGCTTTGGGCTCGCCGACACCGAGACAGTGCATGCAGGCCGGAAGCAGGCGCGCGATCGCCCCGTTGCTTTGCGCTTCACTCCCTCGCCTGAGTTTCAGCCATTCGCCGCGGGGGATTTGTGCGTCCACACGCGTTCTTTCACCGTCAAGCCATGCGCGTAACCGATGCAGGTCGATCTCTCGTTCGCGATAGCGGCGGAGCATGGTCTGAATATCGTGGTCCATTGCGGTCGTGTACCTGATTGTCGATCTCAGAACCCTTATCCCGTCAGTCGTGCCGCCTCACACCCCATCACGCACCGCCATCGCAAGCGGCATCATCGCCGCCCCGATAGCGGCGAGCAGCCGCTCCTTCGATACCCCGTCGCGGGCTTGAACGGAAATGCCGTGCAACTGCGTCGCATAGAAATCGGCCAGCGCCTTGATGTCGGTGCCCCGCGCGAGTTGCCCCTGTTCGGCGGCGCGCTGCAGGCGCTCGACGATCGACTGCGTGCGTGCGCGCCGATGGGCGGCCAGCCATTCCATCACCCTTTCGTTTTCGGCCGAGTAGTTGGTGGCGGCGGACACCACCATGCAGCCGTGCGGCTGGCCGCGTCGGGTATAGGCGGCGACCGCATCGCGCAGCATCCGCTCGACAGCCGCGCGGACATCGGTTTCCTCGGCGAACGCGCGATCGGCGAAGCCGCCTTCGCCTTGCTCGTAGAGCGCCACGGCCTCCTGGAACAGCGCTTCCTTGCTGCCGAAGGCGGCATAGATGCGCGCTGACGCGATGCCCATCGCTTCGACCAGGTCGGACATCGACGTGCCTTCGTAGCCGTGTCGCCAGAACGCCAGCATCGCGCGTTTCAGCGCCATGTCGCGATCAAATTCTCTCGGTCGTCCCGCCATATCCCTTTCGTCCGTCGTCACATCGTGCGCCGATTTTATCGCGCGCCGTGTTGACACGCGCCGTTCCGCTATTCTATTCTTTGTCGATCAACAAACAATAGGAATTGATCATGCGTACCCTCAAGGGCCCCAGTCTCCATCTCGCGCAGTTCGCCGACGATGCGGTGCCGTTCGACAGCTTGCCGAATATCGCGCAATGGGCGGCCGGCGTCGGCTTCAAGGCGCTGCAGATTCCCGCGTGGGACGACCGTCTGTTCGACGTGGAGACGGCCGCGGAAAGCCAGGCCTATTGCGATGACGTGAAGGGCATGCTGGCCGGCCACGGGCTGGAGATCAGCGAACTGACCACGCACATCTTCGGGCAACTGGTCGCCGTGCATCCGGCGTACGACGCCATGTGCGACAACTTCGCGCCCGAGGCCGTGCGCGGCAACCCGGCCGCGCGCACCGCGTGGGCACTGGATCGGCTCACGCTGGCGGCGCGGGCGTCCCGCCGCCTGGGGCTGACCGACATGGGTACGTTTTCCGGCTCGTTCGCGTGGCCTTACCTGTTTCCATTCCCGCAACGACCCGCCGGCCTGATCGAGACGGCCTTCGACGAGCTGGCGCGCCGCTGGCGGCCGATTCTCGACGTCTGCGATGAAAACGGCGTCAACCTCTGCTACGAGATCCATCCCAGCGAAGACCTGCACGATGGCGTCAGTTTCGAGCGCTTCCATGCGCTGGTCGGCCAGCATGCGCGCTGCAAGATGCTGTTCGATCCGAGCCATTTCGTGCTGCAGCAGCTGGACTATCTCGCGTACATCGATATCTACCGCGACCACATCCGCATGTTCCATGTGAAGGATGCCGAGTTCCTGCCTTCGGGCCGGCAGGGCATTTACGGCGGCTATAGCTCATGGCTCGAGCGTGCGGGCCGTTTCCGTTCGCTCGGCGACGGTCAGGTCGACTTCAAGGCGATTTTTTCGAAACTTGCTCAGTATGACTACACAGGATGGGCGACCCTCGAGTGGGAATGCTGCCTCAAGGACCAGGAGGACGGCGCACGCGAAGGCGTCGCGTTCATCAACGACCACATCATCCGGGTGACGGAGCGCATCTTCGACGACTTCGCCGGTGCCGCGGTCGATCAACGGCAAATCCACGACATGCTCGGCATCGCCTGAGCCGGCCCCCATTGCGAGGAATCATCGATATGTCCGCTCAACTTCAGTCGTCGTCAGTCGACGCTCAACGTTTTTCCCATCAATACGTCCGCGTCGACGGCCAGCGCATTCATTGCGTCACGGCCGGCGCAGGCACCCCGGTCCTGCTGATTCCCGGGTGGCCGCAAACCTGGTACGCCTGGCGTCATGTGATGCAGGCGCTCGCCGCGCGCGGCTTCATGGCCATCGCGGTCGATCCGCCCGGCACCGGCTATTCCGACCGGCCGCAGGCGAGTTACGACACGGGCCACACGGCGGCGACGTTGCATCGCGTGATGGTGCAGCTTGGCTTCGATGTGTACCAGGTGGCCGGCCACGACGTCGGCATGTGGGTGGCCTATGCGCTCGCGAGCGATCGGCCCGAAGCGGTGAAGTCGCTGGCGCTCACGGAGGCGGTGATCCCCGGGCTGGCGCCCGCGCCATCGATCTTCGCTCCGCCGGAAGAGAACATCTTCCTGTGGCATTTCATGTTCAACCAGCTGGCCGATCTGCCCGAGACGCTGATTGCCGGACGTGAACGGGCCTATCTGGAGTTCATGTTCAACCGCTGGTCGTTCCGGCGCGATTGCGTGGCCGTCGATGTGTATATCGACGCCTATTCGGCACCGGGCGGCCTGCGCGGCGGCTTCGCCTATTACCGCGCGATTCCGGAGACGATCCGGCAGAACCAGGCGCGGGCGCAGCGCAAGCTGACGATGCCCGTGCTCGCGATCGGTGCCGAACATGCGACCGGCGATGCACCGCTGGTCACGATGCGCGACAACGCGACGGATCTGCAGGGCGCGGTCGTGCCCGATTGCGGCCACTTCATCATGGAAGAGGCGCCCGACGCGTTCATCGGCCATCTGCTGCCGTTCCTGGAACGGAGCCGCTGATCATGCCGCTCGACGACCACATCGCCGCGCTGCTGGCGCGCCTGGCCCTGGCCGAGCCGCCTTCGTCGCTCGACGCGTTGCGGCAGGCGACCGAGACGACACTGACGGGCTGGCATGGACCGCTGGAAGCGGTCGACCGTACGGAAACCTTCGCGGTGCCCACGCGCGACGGGCGGCAGATTCGCGTGCGGGCCTATTGGCCGGCGGCCACATCGGCGCGCGCGGCACGGCAGCCGGCGATCGTTTATGCCCACGGCGGCGGGTGGTGCCTCGGCACGCTCGAGCTTTACGACAATCCTTGCCGTGCGCTGGCCAACGCGACGCAATGCGTCGTGCTGTCGGTCGATTACCGGCTCGCGCCGGAGCACAAGTTCCCGGTGCCGCTGGAGGATTTCTGCGATGCGCTGGACTGGGTGTTCGGCGAGGCGGCCGGCCTGGGGCTGGACCCGGCTCGCATCGCCGTCGGCGGCGACAGTGCCGGAGGCAACCTGGCCGCGGCTGCCTGCCTGGTCGCACGGGAGCGGGGCGGCCCGTCGATCGCGCATCAGCTGTTGCTGTACCCGCCGCTGGATGCGTCGATGAGCACGACGTCCTATCGGACTTGCGGGCAGGGCTACTACCTGACGTACGAGATCATGCAGTACTGCTTCGACCTGTACCTGGCCGATCCTGCCGACGGCAGCTCACCCTGCGTGTCGCCGTTGCGGGCGGCTTCGCTCGAGGGTCTGCCACCGGCCACGTTGCTGGCGTGCGAGTACGATCCGGTGCGCGACGACGCGCACGCGTATGCGGCGCGATTGCGGGAGGCCGGTGTGCCGGTCGACTGCGTCGTGCTGCCGGGGATGATCCATGCGTGCATCCATATGGTCGGCGTGACGCCGGCGGCCCGCCAGGTGTTCGATGTGGCTGGCGCGCAGATGCGCCGGGCGTTCCAGCAGTGAGCGCGTGGACGAAGGGGGATGTATGACGTGCGTGCGTGGTCGTACGGGCCGGCAGCCGCGCGATTTCGTGGGCGATCGGCGGGATGCTCGGCAACTTCATCGGCAGCATCGCCGCAGGCTGGACGATGCTTGCGCCGGGATGGATCCTGTTTATGGGAATCGCGCTGGCCGGTCTGCTGGCATTTTGCAGGCAGCGGCCGGATTAGCCGGGGTGACGGTCGAGGCTGCGTGAACTACTTGCGCCGCTGAACCCGCGCCTTCGCACACTTGAACCACAGCCGCATCGCCCCGACACCGCCCGCGACCGGAATCCGCGGCAACAGGAACCGGTCGTCGTACGCATCGGCGCAGCCGCGCCGGGTCGTGGTCGCGTTGTGGTAACCGGCGGCCGCGACCTGGTCGCGCACACGCGGGTCCAGGTCGCCGTACGGGTAGCAGAACGATTCGACGGGCTGGCCGCCGAACGCTTCGAGCCGCTGCTTCGATTCGGTGATCTGAACCTCCGACACGTGTGCCGGCACGTGCGACAGCGCGACGTGATCGAGCGTATGCGAGCCGATTTCGTGGCCATGATTGCGCCAGGCGAGCATGTCCGCGCACGTCATCAGTGGCGAGCGTGCGGTATCGGCACCCGCATCCCAGTCGTTCTCGCGGCCGAACCGGCCAGCGACGAAGTAGCAGGTCGCGGTGAAGCCGAGCTGATCGAGCACGGGCATCGCATGCGTCAGCACGTTGAGAAAGCCATCGTCGAACGTAATGCCGAAGACCTTCCCGCTGCGCTCGCCGCGCAGGTACGGCTGCAGCTCACGCATGCTCAGGCCGCGATAGCCGAGCCGCCTGAACAGCGTCATCTGGCGGCGGAATGCATCGGGCGCGACGCTCAGGCCGCGCAGCCGGTCGGTCGGCGGCGGCAGCGTGCGGATCTGGTGATACATCAGGATCGGGTAGCGCATGGCTGGCAGCAGCATGAGCGGGTCGCGAGAACGGGGAATTACGCGGCCTTGCGGAAAATCCGCAGGGTCTTGAAGTCGCCGATTTCGACGAAATCGGCATTCGCCGCCCATTGCTCGATGATCGGCTCGGCCTTCCGGTACGCCGACGAGCCCTTGTAGAACAGCAGGTGGCCGTCGCGCGCGGTATGGCGGGCGAACAGGTCGAGCACGTCGGCGTCGGTCTTCGCACCGTAGCGGCTGTTCGTCTCGTCGCGGAATTCGCACAGATGGAACAGCGTGACGACGTCGAACGCCGGCAGCAGGTCCGAATTGCTCGTATAGATGTCGCCGAAATAGGCCAGGTAGGTCTTGCTCACCTCCGGCTGCCGCGTGACGAGATCGACGTACGACTTGTATTCCTTCGGCGACGCCGTCACGCCGAAGACGGTGTTGTTCAGGTGCGGCCGCGCGCATTCCACGCCGACATGGTGGTGGCCGCCGGTGCCGAAGTGATAGATGCGGATGCCGTTGAGGCGCGCGGTTTCCAGCCATTCGACGAAGTGCACGTCACACGGACACTCCTGCGTGCGCAGGTCCCAGTACTTCTTCCAGATGTTCATTGCCATTAAACGGACCTCATGGATGTCACCCGACGATACGGGTTGTGGCGAATCGATTTCTGATAGACGGACAGCGTCGCGTCGATGAATCGTTCGAACGAGAATTCGCGCTTGCCCTTCAGCCGCGCGCTGCGTCCCATCGCGCGCACGCATCCGGGCTCGCGCATGATTGAGCGCAGGATGGCCTCGATCGCTTCGGGCTCGCGCGGCGGGACGACCCAGCCGTCCACGCCCGGCTCGACGTTCTCGGGCAGCCCGCCCACGCGCGTCACGATCGCGGGGCAGCCGAGCGACATTGCTTCGCGGCACGCATACGACAGGCTCTCGTGGTACGACAGCACGAACGACACGTCGATGATCGAGAACGGCGTCCGCACGTCGTCGAGGCGGCCGGTGAACGCGGTGCGCGCGGCCATGCGGTGGTGCGCGATCTGCTCGCGTTGCTCGGCGGTCGGCTCCGCGCCGACCAGCAGCACGCGAAACCGCTCGCGCTCGTGTTCGGGCAGGCGGCCCAGCGCCGCGATCAGGTCCATCCAGCCTTTCTCCGGCGCGGTGCCGGCGCTGCTGCCGAGCACGATCGCGTCCGCGCCGGACGGCCCGAACAGCGCGATCTTGCGGCGGCGGATTTCGTCGCTGGCCAGTCGTTCCGCGGCCTGCCGGCGCACGCCGTGCTTGACGACCGTGACGTTTCCATACGGCGACCGGAGCGCGAGCATGCCCGCCACGTAGTCGCTGACCGCGATCGTGTGGTCGGTGGCGAGGCGCGCGCGCAGCACGTTGCCGAAGCTGTCGGCGCGATAGGTGTTGTGCTTGGTGAGCACGACCGCCGGCCGATACCGGCAGCCGAGCAGCGCGAGCATCACCTGCCGGTGATCGGCGGACCCGTTGACGTGGATGACGTCGTAGCGCTCGGCGACGATCTGCCGGCGCAGCCGGACGATCTCCTGGTACAGCCGGTTCCAGCGCGGCTTGAATTCCATGTCGAAGATGGCCACGTCGGGGCTGTCCTTCAACAATCGCGACAGGCGGCTGCCTTCCGGCGACGCGACCGTCACGCGATGGTGCCGGCTCATCGCGGCGGCGAGATCGCGGACGTAGGTGTCCTGGCCGCCGCCGTAGTCGCCGTGGAAGTTGGTATACAGAATGTTCATCACGATGCCGCCTTTCCTCGATCATTCATTGGGCAGGACTGCTGAAAAAACGAGCGCGTCCGCCTGTCGAAAGCAATGACTCGAACCTGGTCCCGCGTTGTCGATGCGTGATCGCGCATCGACGCCCGGGCCGGGCGCCACTGCGAATCGTTTCCAAATATTACAGACGCATTACGCGCCGTAGTGTCAAGGTCTGCGCATCTTTGTGGAAATGTGTCGCGATCGTTCACCGTGTTGTCACGCAGCGCGGTGCCGCCGGGGAGGAGGGGGGGAGCCCGACGATGCGGTTCCTGTCGCCGCCGCGTGAACCGTGGCAAGCCCGGCACGACCGGCAATGTGGCCCGATTGCCCGCGTGGTCGCGCAGGAAGCGGGCAGGATCGCGACAAAACCCTCCTTTTCGACGCCATCCGGACGCAGATCAACCCGCTCGACTTTCAGATTTGAAAGCCGGGCTGCCATTTGCGTTAGAATGCCCCCCCTTGTCCGCCATGGCGACCGCCAGGGCGGGCTCGTCGCACCCAGAGAGACGTGGGTTTCGATTCGTAGCCGGGCGCGAAAGATGTGCCAGCCGTTAGCAACATACGCTTTGTGATTTGGATTACTAATGAAGAAGAAGCACAACATCACCAAGTACATCGTTGTCGCGATGATTCTTGGTATCGCAGTGGGTTACGCCTGTCATAGCGCGTTTCCCGACCCGAACATGGCGAAGGAGGTCGCCGGCTACGTGTCGTTGCTGTCCGACGTGTTCCTGCGCCTGATCAAGATGATCATCGCGCCGCTGGTATTCGCGACGCTGACCGTCGGCATTGCGCAGATGGGCGACGGCAGTGCCGTGGGCCGCGTCGGCGTCAAGGCGTTCGGCTGGTTTTTCATCGCGTCGTTCACGTCGTTGCTGCTCGGCCTGCTGACCGCAACAATCCTGCAACCTGGCAGCCATCTGAGCCTGCCGCTGCCGGCGTCCGATGCGTCCCTCGGCCTGAAGACGGGCGCCTTCACGCTGAAGGACTTCGTGGTCCACCTGGTGCCGAAGTCGATCGCGGAGGCGATGGCGAACAACGAAATCCTGCAGATCGTCGTTTTCTCGATCTTCTTCGGTACCGCGCTGTCCGCGCTCGGCGAGTCGGGCAAGCGCCTGACCGGCGTGATCGACGATCTCGCGCAGGTGATGCTGAAGGTGACGGGCGCGGTGATGTGGTTCGCGCCGGTCGCGGTGTTCGCGGCGCTGGCGTCGACGATCACCACCCAGGGGCTCGGCATCCTGCTCACGTTCGCGAAGTTCATGGCGAGCTTCTATCTGGCCCTGGCGCTGCTGTGGGGCGTGCTGACGCTCGCCGGCGTGGCGTTCCTCGGCAAGCGTGCGTTCACGCTGATCCGGCTGATTCGCGAGCCGTTCCTGCTGTCGTTCGCGACGGCGAGCTCCGAAGCCGCGTATCCGAAGCTGCTGGACGCGCTCGACCGCTTCGGCGTGAACCGCAAGATCTCGAGCTTCGTGCTGCCGATCGGCTATTCGTTCAACCTCGACGGCTCGATGATGTACTGCACGTTCGCGGTGCTGTTCATCGCGCAGGTGTACGGCATCCATCTGCCGCTGGGTACGCAGATCACGATGCTGCTGATGCTGATGGTCACGTCGAAGGGGATGGCGGGCGTGCCGCGTGCATCGCTGGTCGTGATCGCGGCGACGCTCAACCAGTTCAACATGCCGGAAGCCGGGTTGCTGCTGATCATGGGCGTCGACATGTTCCTCGACATGGGGCGCTCGGCCACCAACGCGGTCGGCAACTCGATCGCGGCGGCCGTGGTCGCGAAGTGGGAAGGGCAGCTCGACGATCCGCGCGACGACAACGATCCGGGCAACGGACGCGCGATGAAGGTAAAGGTGCCGGAGACCTCGGCATCGGCATGATGCACGGCAGTGCGGCAGCGCAGCGGTAGTGGCGCGTTGCCTGCTCCCCGGTAATCGATGATCGCCGGCCTGGATTCGATAAGGATTCAGGCCGGCGATTTTGTTTTGGGGCCGTGATTCCGTATTGAATGCGGTGGTTTTCCCTGATTCACTGAATCCCTGATTGACACCGGCGCTCACCGTTTCAATCCGTCGTCGTTGAACGCACGGCGATATTCCCGCAGACAGCCACAAACCTGATTTTCCCGATCCCCGATTCGACGTGTAAGTGACCATTCACTGTCGCGCAGTCACATCGTCGCGCTCGCCGCCGGCGCGCATGGGCACCACGGGCAATGCCATCGAAGCCGAACTCGTGAAAAGCACAACAGCACGAACGCTTCGCAATTTTTTTCGATTTATATAACGCTATTCTCGCGCTGCGCATTATCGAACGCATGCTGCACGTAATACCGACTGCGCCGGATGATTCAGGGGAAGAATTTACGCATTGCGGTTTTCAAACCATCCGGCCGGCCCTTCATGTGAATGTTCGCACCATTCAGGAGAGCATCCGTCATGGTCGCCAGACAACGGTTTCAGGCTGCGCTTCTCGCCGCAGCGATCGCCGCGATTACCCCCTCCGCTCACGCAGGCAACACCACCGACTGGCTCGCGAACACGTATGGCACGCTCGCGGCCCACGTCGGCAACGTTGCGCGCGCGATGTGGGTCGCACCCGAAGGCGTGATCTATACGGCGTCGATGTGGGACGAGGATGAGGGCGGTGTCGCGATCTACCAGAACGGCAAGAGCATCGGCTCGATCGGCACGCACTCGGAGTTCCAGGGCAGCGCGATCACGGGCAATGCGACCTCGCTGTTCGTCGCGCTGCAGCCGGGCAAGACCTACGGCAGCGGCGCGGTGGGGCGCTACAACCGCGCGACGAGGTATCGCGACCGCGTCATCCAGGTCAGTGCGGCGACCAACCAGCCGCGCATCGACGTCGTCACCGGGCTCGCGACGGCCGGCTCGCTGCTCTATGCGAGCGATTTCTACGGCAATCGCGTGCGCGTGTTCACCACCGACGGCGTGTGGCAGCGGGACCTCGGCGTAGCGGCGCCGGGCGCGCTCGCGGTGGACGGCGCGGGCAACGTGTGGGTCGCGCAGAAGAGCGCGGGCTCGATCGTCGGCTTCAGCCCGGCCGGTGCGCTGCTGAACACGATCCGGATGCCGGCCGGGTCGCAGCCGTCGGCGCTGGTTTTCGATGCGGCGGCCGGACAGTTGCTGGTGGGCGACGAAGGCCCCGACCAGAACATCAAGCGCTATACGGTGGCGGGCCGGCCCGCGCTGGCGGGCACGTTCGGCGTGCGCGGCGGTTATCTCGACACGACGACGGGCATCAAGGGGCAGGTCGGTGCGCAGCGCTTCACGCGCATCGTCGGGCTCGGCAAGGACACCGGCGGCAATCTCTATGTGCTCAACAATCCATGGGGCGGCAGTTGGGACCTCGGCCGCAACGGCGCGACCGACATCCATGCATACAGCAGCACCGGCAGCCTGCGGTGGACGCTGCAGTCGCTGAACTTCGAAGGGATCGCCGCGCCGGACCCGGTCACGGACGGCGCGCTGTTCTATGGCGGCACGCACATATACAGCGGCAGCGCGGGCGGCAAGTTCGTCGCGAACACGGTCGATCCGTTCGCGTATCCGGCCGATCCGCGCATCAACATGAGCGACACGCAGCGCGACGAGCATTTCGGGCTGCTCACGTCGGTGGGCGCGAACCGGATTCTCGTCGCGGCCGGCCAGAACCCGCCGATTTTCTATTTCTTCCACTTCAACGCGGCGAACGGCTACATCGCGATTCCGGACGGCGCGATCCCGGGCCCCGCGTTCAACACGACGCGGCGCGTGACGAGCGGCTTCAGCATCGACAGCAAGGGCGGCGTGTGGGCCGGCCTCGACAAGACCGGCGCGATTACCCATTACCCGCTGACCGGCTTCGACGCGAGCGGCAAGCCGTCGTGGGGGCCGGGCGTCGCTACCCCGGTGCCCGCCAGCATTCAGCCGCTCACGCGCATCGTCTATCTCGCGGACAGCGACACGATGGTGCTCGCGCAAGGCGCCATCGGGAGCAACGACTGGACGTCGATCGGCACGCGCATCGAGGTGTATCACGGCTGGAGCGCAGGCAACACGACGAAGCCGGACCCGGTGATCACGCTGCCGCACAGCGGCGCGAAATCGATCGACGCGGTGGGCAACCATCTGTTCGTCGGCTACTGGTTCAGCAGCAGCGGGCCGCTGTGGCCGAACGTCGACGCGTTCAACCTCACCACCGGCAATCTCGACACCACGCTGGTCAACGCGAGCCCCGCGACCGTGGATACCAGCAGCGCGATCGATGCGATGTACAGCATTCGTGCGTATCGTCGATCGAACGGCGAGTACGTGGTGATGAAGAACAACGTGAAGGGCAACAGCATCACCGTGTACCGGTGGACGCCCTGACTTTGACGATGCGCACTTGGCCGCCTCGATCTCGTTCGGCGGCCGGGCGCGCGAAGCCATGATGTGATTCATCGCGGTTTCGCGCGATTTCCACGGCGCTTCCACAGAATTTCCACATCACGCGCTCGTAATGGCCGGCGTGCGCAACGCTCGCCTCACCGCTCCTTGGCGGCTGTCCTCAACCTCCCGACGCGGAAAACCGGTTCCGTGCACAATGACAGCGGCATCGGCGGCACTGCGCGTGCGCACGACGATGACCAGAATCGACTGACTGGTTGCACTGGCGCATTGCAGCGCCGGTGAATCTGCGCGGCTTCCCCATGCCGCGTTTTTTGAGCCGAAGTGACGAAAAGATGAAGACGAAAACCACACCGAACCGCCTGTTGCTGATCGCTGCGCTGGCTGGCGCATTGAGCGGTACTGCTCACGCGGAGACGGCACCGGCCGCCGCAACCGTTGCGACCGTCAACGGTACGCCGATCATGCAGGCCGACGTCGATACGTTGCTGCGCGCGTCCGGGCAACCCGACTCGCCGCAGATCCGCCAGGCGATCAAGAATCAGTTGATCACACGCGTGCTGGTTCAGCAGGCCGCCGAGAAGGCGAACTACGCCGACAAGCCCGAGGTCAAGGCGGCGGTGCAGCAGGCGAAAGCGAATGCCGAAGTGCAGCTTTACCTGCGCGACAACGTGAAGCCCGAGCCGGTGACCGAAGAACAGGTCAAGGCGCGCTACGACGAACTCGTGGCCGCGCTCGGCAAGAACGAGTACAAGCCGCGCCTGATCATCGTCCAGGATCCGGTGACGGCCGCGACGGTGCTGAGCGAGCTGAAGGCGGGCAAGTCGTTCGAAGGGCTGGCGCGTCAATACAGCATGGCGCCGAGCCGCGATACCGGCGGCGAGCTGCCGTGGGTGAGCTTCCATACGCCGGTGACGGAAGGCAAGACGTCCGGCCTGCCGTTGCCGGTCGCGCAGGCGCTCGAGAAACTGAAGGTCGGTGCGGTGACGAGCGATTCGATCCCGGTCGACGGCGTGCGGGCGATCGTGAAGCTGGATGCGAAACGGCCGACGCAGGTGCCGGGCTTCGCGACCGCGAAGCCGGGGCTTCAGCAGCAACTGCAGGCGGCGGCTGTGGAGAAGGCGAGTGCGCAGATGATCGGCAACTTGCTGAAGGACGCGAAGATCACGCAGTAATGCAGTAACGCGGCGGCGTCGGAGCGCCGGACGTCACGCGCGCCAGATCATGCTCGCGCTTGTTTCGGTTTCCGATTCGCTGCGGAAGCCGAGCCGTTCGTAGAGCCGCCGCGCCGGGTTCCCATGCAGCACGCTGAGCGACACCGGCACGTGTGCGCGTGCCGCGTCGTTCAGTATTGCGTTCAGCACGGCTTCGCCGATACCCCGGCCCTGGTGTGCGGGGAGGATCTGGATCTGGTGCACGTGCCACTCATCGGCGGCGCGTGTCACCTTCAGCAAGCCGATGGCGTCATCGCCTTCGCAGACGATCATTGCATCGTCGAAATGCGCGCGGATGCGCTGGTCGTGCGCGTCGTCATCGGTCGGCGCGCCAACGCGTTGCAGGTGCTCGGTCATCGTGAGGCGGCGGAGCGTCAGCAGAAACGGCAGGTCGGCGGCAGACGCCGGGCGCAGGCGGATTGCGTGTGTCATCGGGCGGGCTCGTTCGTTCGGGAATGCGGGATCGTCGACGGGAAGGTTGAACCCCGCAGCGCATCATTCCCGATAGTGGGCAGCCGGTCAAAGGGCGCAGCGCCGAAGCCGGTGCGCATGCGTGGCCGATCATGCGGCGTGCCGGCCGGATATCTTTTGCGTATCCGCGAGATTGGCGATCAGCGTGTCGACCACCACGCGTTTCAGGCTCACGAGCGCGGAAGGCGCATCGCCTTCGCCCGCATGAAGGCACACGTCGACTGACGGCAGCGGCGGCAGGCCGTCGCGCTCGCCGAGTTGCCGCAGTGCTGGCGGCACACCCACCATCGTCCGCGCCGTAATGCCGAGTCCGCCCGCAACACCTGCCCACAGGCTCTGCAGGCTGCCGGTCGTGTAAGCGAGCCGCCACGGGATCCCGGCCTTGTCGAGCGCATCGGTGCCGGCCTTGCGAAACAGGCACGGCGGCTTGTACAGCGCAAGATCCAGCGGCACGCCGGCGCGCGGACGCACGTCGATGCCTTGCGGCCCGATCCACGCCATCGGCAGCGTGACCAGATGCTCGGCGTCGGCCCGATGCCCGCGGCCCATCGCGAGCACGATGTCGAGTTCGCCGCCATCGAGCCGGTCGAGCAACGCGCCGTTGCCGTCGACGACGATGTCGACGCGCACGCCCGGATGCGTGCGCTTGAACTGGCCGAGCGCGACGGGCAGCCACGATTCGGCGAAGTCGCCGGGCAGCCCGAATCGTACGGCCCCCTCGATCGCCGCGCCGCGGATCGCGCCGACCGCCTCGTCGTTCAGTTCGAGAATGCGGCGCGCATAGGACAGCATCAGTTCGCCGGCCTCGGTCGGCACGAGGCCGCGCCCCTGGCGGCGAAACAGCGGCTGGCCGATCTGCGTTTCGAGCTTGCGCATCTGCTGGCTGACCGCCGATTGCGAGCGGCCGATCCGGTCGGCGGCGCGGTTGAGGCTGCCGAGCCGATCCGCAGCGATCAGCGTGCGCAGCGCATCCATGTCGAGATTCGGGAGCGTCATGATTCGGTTTTTCTTATAAGTCGATTTCGAATTATCGTATTTATTGCACATTCTCGTCGCTACCATCAACTGAACCGGTCGTTCCGGTTCACGGGGATGCGCGCGATATGCGGCTGCGGATCCCCGTGAGGTGGCTTCCCTTCTTTCTCACGAGGACAGTGAATGAACATCCGCTCGATATTCCGCCAAGGCTTTCCCGGCATGCTGCTGGCCGCATCGATGATTCCGGGCGACGCATCGGCCGCGCCGTCGCTCGCGGGGACGTGGACGCTGGTCGCGGCGGACGTACAACATCCGGACGGCACGGTCGGCCGCGACTATGGCGCCGATCCGAAGGGGCTGCTGCTGATCGACATGCACGGGAACTACTCGCTGCAGATCTTCAAGTCGGAACGCCCGCGCTTCGTGTCGAACGACAAGGCGACCGGCACGCCGGACGAATTCCGGGAGGCCGTGCTCGGCTCGAGTACCCACTACGGCACGCTCACCGTCGATCCGGCGAATCACAAGCTCGCGTTTCACATCGTCAATGCGTCGTACCCGAACTGGATCGGGCAAACGCAGACGCGACGCTATCAGTTGAAGGATGGGGAGCTGAGCTACCGCGTGCCGCCGCGTGCGAACGGCGACATACCGATCTCGGTGTGGCGGCGGGTGGATTGAGGCGGGAGGGTGTTACAGCCCCGGCAACTGAATCTGCAGGCCGGCCGGGCGATGTTCGAGGACATCCGTGACTTCGTATTCGGTTTTTGCTCCGTCCGAGGTTTGCCACTGCTGCATGCGGACTTTGCACACGAGCACGTCGCCCTTGCTGAAGCTGATCTGGCTGTTGTTCACGCGCGACAGGAAGCCGGCGTCCGTGATCGCCGCGTGAATCGTCGACGTGCCGTCGTGCAGCCGCCACTTGTTGTCGTCCTTGAATGCGAGCGACACGATCGAGAACGCCATCCTGCAATGCTCGTCGAGGATCAGCGAGTTGGCGGGTTCGGGCGCGTGAAACCACGCGATTTCGCTTCGGTCGACCGTTTCGACGATTTCCGTGTCGGTGCCGACCGCGAACACCACGATGCCTTCGCGCGCGAGCGGTGCCAGCACGTGCTCGGTGGCGCGGCGAACGCCGACGTCGCGCAGCAGCGTGAGGACGGGCAGGTCGATTTCGAGTGCGTCGCCTTCGACGTGCAGGATGGCGGTGTGGTCCTGCATCTGCACCTGCAGGATCTCGCGCCCGCGCAGCCATTTGAGGACGGCGAAGAGCCCCTTTCCCGCCCTCGGCGCGGCGATGCCGAGTGCGGTCAGGATCGTGACCGCATCGGCGAGCGCCGTGCCCTCGTTGCCGCTCAGCATGTCGCGCATGCGGCCGAGCAGCGAGGTCGCGAGCGTGAAGTCGATGCCGAAGCTGCCGGTCTTGAAGCTGCCGCGCACGTTCACTTGCGGCCGCACCTGATTGCCGCAGAGCGCGCGGGTCGACGCGTCGAGCAGATCCCCGATGGCGAGCAGCGCGGGCGCGAGTTCGCGCACGTCCATCTCGGACGATTCGAGCGCGGGCCCGTCGTAGGTGGCGCGAAAGCGGCTCATCGCGCAGAGGGGGCCGGGATCGGCCGGGCCGGTACGGTTTTCATGGCGTAGGGTCATGTGGACAGTGGGCGGATGACGTGGACGATACCGGAAGCAAATTCTTTCGGATGTCTTTCATGCTAGATACGATCCACCGGCCACGGGCGATTTTGGCCATCCGGCCAAGACGACGTTCTGACGTGTCCCGGCCGTACCCGGCCCACGCCGAACTTTTCCGATCGTTGCCCGGTCACAACCGCCAGCTTGCGGGCGCGCCGGCGCCCCGCACGCGCTTCCGGCCCCCGGTATTCCCCGGCCCGCCCTGTCCGCATATCATTCGCACATCGCGCACCTGCTGGCCCCATGCGCCGTCGCTTCCGACGCGGCGATGCGTTTGCCTGCACTGCGCAGCACACAGGGATTCTCGATGGACACCAAACGATCGCGGCCGGGCCTCGTCGCCGCGCTGCTCTGGGCGGCGCTGTATCTCGCGACCGGCTACATCTCGCATGAGTTCAACGGCCCCGTCCGGCTGACGGGCTATATCTGGCTGCCGGCCGGCGTGACGGTCGGCGCGTTCATGCTGCGGCCGATGCGCGAATGGCTGACGCTGGCCGGTGCGTTCCTCGTCGGGCAACTTGTGCTGACCGGCATCGAACACGGCAACCTGGTCAACGCGGTGCTGTTCACGGTCGACGAGGTCGGCGCGGCCGCGCTCGCGGTGTGGCTCGTCCAGCGCGTGCGCTTCTCGCTCGAAGGGCTGTACTTCCTGCGCTCGGTGATCCTCGCCGGCCTGATCGCGGGCGTGGTCGGCGCGATCGGCGGCGCGGCCTGGTACACGGTAGTCAAGGGCGCGCCGTTCTTCGACGTGTGGTCGGTGTGGGCCGCGTCCGATTTCGTCGGCGTGCTGCTGGTCACGCCGGTGCTCGCGTCATGGTCGCGCTTTCGCGCGCACCGCTCGGGTGACCACGAGCGCTTCGACCTGGTGCTCGGGATGGTCTCGTTCGTGCTGGTCGTGGGCGCCGCGCTCGTGATCTTCGACGGCGACACGTCGCAGAGATTCGGCACGGGCGCGGGCTTCGCGCTGACGTATATCCCGTTGTTCCTCACCGTCGCGGTGACGCTGCTGCTCGGCGGCCGCGCGGGCTCGTCGTCGGTGCTGGTGCTCGCGCTGATCGTGATCGAGCAGACCGCGCAGGGCGACGGCCCGTTCTCGTCGTTCCACGAGCACTACGGCAGTGCGCTGCTCGAAGCGCAGCTGTATCTGGCGGTCGCGTCGCTGCTGGTGCTGACGGTGAGCACGCTGAAGACGACGCGCGAACGCGTGCACGAACATGCGGCAGTCCTGCAGAACAACATGGAGCTCGCGCTCGCGAGTGCCGGCCAGATCGCGTACGTGCTCGATCCGGAGTCGGGGCGGATCGACTGGAGCGGCGACGTCGAGCGTGTGTTCGGCGTCGGCGTCGATGCGTCGCAGATCGCGAGCGTGCCGCTCGTGCTCGAACGCGTGCAGCCAGGCGACCGCGATGCGCTGCGCGACTACTGGGATGCGGAGATCGCGGGCGAGGATCGCGCGTCGCTGTCGCTGCGCATCGTGCAGCGCGACGGCGGCACGCAGACGATCACCGATCACGGCGCGCCGCTGCTCGATTCGAATGTCGACGTGACGGTGGTCGCGGGCGTCTGGCAGATCGAGCGCGTGTGGCCGGCGGCGGACGAATGAGCGGACGCGCGTCATGACAGGCCGCACGGGCGTCCTGCTGATCCACGGGCTCGGCGGCACGCAATACGATCTCGGTTCGCTGCACAAGGCGATGCGGCGCGCGGGCGCCGATACGCACATGATCACGCTGCCGGGGCACGGCACGCGCCCCGAGGATCTGGTCGGCGTGCGCGCGGAGGCGTGGCTCGATGCGGTGACCGAACAGTATCGCGCGCTGGAAAACGAGTACGACACGCTGCATGTCGCGGGCATGTGCATGGGTGCGCTGGTCGCGCTGCTGCTGTGCCATCGCGTGCAGCATGCGCGCGGCCGGCTCGCGCTGCTGGCCACGCCGGTGTTCATCGACGGCTGGTCGACGCCGTGGTACCGCGCGTTGCGGCACGTGCTGTATCGCGTGCCGGGTGTGGCCGAGCGGATGCGTGTGGAGGAAGGCGATCCGTTCGGCATTAAGAACGCGACGATCCGCGCGATCGTGAAGAAGAAGTTCGAACGCGAGGACAGTTTCCACTATGCGTGGGTGCCGCTCGCGTGCGTGCGGCAGGTCGACCGGATGCGCGACTGGGCGCTCGAGGCCGCGGCCGGCACGCCGTGCCCGACGCTCGTGCTGCATGCGCGCGAGGACGAGCTGACGAGCCTGCGCTCGGCCGATTTCCTGCTGGAGAAGATGCCCGACGCGCGCGGGATCGTGCTGGAGAACAGCTACCACATGATCTGCGCGGACAACGATCGCGACGACGTCGCGCGCCATGTGCTCGACTTCTTCGGGTTCGATCCGGTGCATGCGGTGAGCCCGGCGATGGCGCGCAGGATGGGGCGGCTGGAGTCGTGACGGCGAAGTGCCCGGCTCGGGATGCCCGATATTCGCTGCTCCCGGTACGCATCGGGTCACGCATGCGTGTGCCGGGGCGTGGCGAATTCAAACCGTTTCCGTCGTGCGTCGAGCCAACAGGGCCGATGCGGCCAACTGGCCGCGCACCGCATCGATGGCTGCGTCGTCCGGCGCAATGCCTTCGAGATAGACGAATTCGACAGTCGACAGGCCGATGACGGCCAGCACCTGCTTCAGGTACGGGGTCAGGAAATCAGGCTGGCGGGCTGCTGCTCCCGTGCAGACGCCGCCCGAGCGTACCAGCACGAGCACGGGGCGATTGGCGAGCAGGCCGAACTTGCCTTCCGGCGTGGCCGTGAACGTGCGGCCGATACGCAGCACGAAATCGATCCACAACTTCAGCGCGGCGGGGACCGTGAAGTTGTGCATTGGTGTGCTGATCAACACGCCGTCGCTGTGTTCCACTTCCGCGATCAGTTGTTCGGAGTACGCCAGTGCGGGATCGGCATCCGGCTGTCTCGCGACCACCGCATGCGCATAGGCGGCCGATAGCGAAGGCAATCCGGGTTGAGCGAGACTGCGCGACACGACACGCGCATCGGGGCGGGCCGCCTGCCATTGCGCGATGGCTTCGTGCGCAATGCGTGCGCCCAGCGAATGACTGCCATGCGGACTGGCATCGACAAAAAGAAGGTTGTTCATCAGAGTGCCTGCAGAGACTGGCTGAAATGCATGCCGCGGGACAACAGCCCCTGGCGGAAATAGAAACGCTGCGCGAGTGCGTTGGACAGCCCGGTATCGAGTACCAGGTGCCGGCCGCCGTGTTGCCGCGCGTCGTCGCGCACCGCATCGAGCAGCCGCTCGCCCAGCCGTTGACTGCGCGCGTGTTCGGTTGCGACCAGGTCGTCGACATAGACGAAGCGCCCGTACAGCGTGTTTTCAAGGTGACGGTAGCCCGCCAGCGCGACGACCGCACCGTCCGGGCTGCCGTGCCGCGCGGTCAGCAGCACGTAACCCTGTTCGGCCTGGCGGCGCATCTGCCGCACGAACGCATCGGCATCGGTCAGGTGCGGGCGCAGCTCGCGCATCACGTCGAACGCCGACCGGTAATCCTCGTCCGTCACGGCGCGTTTCAAATGGATCTCTGGCATCACGATTGCTCCACGGTAATGTCGCTACTGTACGAATCGGATGGCGTATCCTGAAGGTCCAAAAAGTGACTATTTGACTGGGACATGAAATTCGACGATCTGATGCCGGACCGTCATCTCGACATGCCGGTCTATCGGCAACTGGTCGGGCGGTTCCGCGATGCGATCGAGACCGGCAAGCTGACCCCGGGCAAACGCGTGCCGTCGGTACGGAGCCTGGCCAGCGAACTCAACCTGGCACGGGGCACCGTCGAAGCGGCCTATCAGATCCTGATCGGCGAAGGGTATCTGGTCGCACGCGGGCCGGCCGGCACCGTCGTTTCACCCCAACTGCCGGATGGCCGGCAGCCGCGCGCCATCGCGCCCCGGCCGGACGAACCGCCGCGCGGCGATTCGGCGGTGAGCGGGCCGAAGCCGTTCCAGATGGGCATTCCCGCGCTCGATGCGTTTCCGCGCATGCCGTGGATACGGCTCACCGGGCGTCATGTGCGGGCGATGGCGACCCCGTCGCTGGACTACGCGCCGCCTCAAGGGCACGACGGGCTGAGGCGTGCGCTGTCCGCCTATCTCGGTGTGTCGCGCGGCATCGATTGTTCGGCCGGGCAGATCTTCATCACCGCCGGGTATCGCGGGGCACTGGATCTGATCTGCCGGACGCTGCTGCGTCCGGGCGACACCGGCTGGTTCGAGGATCCCGGTTATATCCACGCACGCCGCGTGCTCGAGCACGCGGGCATGCGGCTCGTGCCCGTGCCGGTCGACGACGACGGCCTGTGCGTGGAAGCAGGGCGACGCCGGGCGGCCGATGCGCGCTTTGCGGTGGTGACGCCGACTCATCAAAGCCCGCTCGGTGTCGCGCTGTCGCTGCCGAGACGCCTGGCCTTGCTCGACTGGGCTCGCCAGCAGCGGGCCTGGATCGTCGAGGACGACTACGACAGCGAGTTCCGTTACCACGGCCGCCCGCTGCCCGCGCTCAAGAGCCTGGATCGCCACCACCGCGTGCTTTACACCGGATCGTTCAGCAAGGTGCTGTATCCGGGCTTGCGGCTGGGTTATCTCGTCGTGCCCGAGGAGCAGGTCGCCGCCTTTCGCGACACCGCCGGATGGCTCGGCGGCAGCGGCCAGATGCTGATGCAATCGGTCGTCGCGGACTTCATGGAACAAGGGCATTTCGCGCGCCATCTGAAGAAAATGCGTGCGCTTTATGCCACCCGCCGTGCGTGGCTGATCGATGCGCTGGGCAAGGTGTTCGGTGAGACGCTGTACATTCCGCCTCGCGCGGGTGGCCTGCATGTCGTGGCCTACTGGCGCACGGCGGTCGACGATCGCCACGTCGCACGTATGGCCGATGCGCAGGGCTTTTCCATCCAGCCGCTGAACGACTGGAGCCCGGGCGGCCGGATGCCGCCCGGCATGATGCTCGGCTTCACGAACCTGACGTCGGCGCAGCAGGCGTTGACGCTGGTTCGACGACTGTATCGGCTCGTGCGCGCGTGAACCGAGTGTGGCGGATGACGAACCCGTGGGGCGCCGGAGTGCGTGCGACTGGCGCCACGGTTTTGCGATTGCGTGACTGAGTTACCGCGACTGTTCTACGCATGGTCGATAACACCCCATGATGTCGTCGTCCGGATTTATGTCCGATGGATCGTGTGTTCGCGTAGGGCGCACGGCCGGCACCATGCTTTTCCGACTTTCGACCGAGTCGAAGTAACCGGCCTGGCTCGCATCTCCGAGGGCGGCTCCCGGCCATGAGCAGCCGTTGGAATAGTGCTCATGGATCGACGACAATCGGACTTTCTGGAAAGCCGTTCTTGCAACTGCGCTGATGCCCTGTCCACTGCGTGCTTGAGATGCGGCCGGATTCGCGCCGCGCTTGTCCACGGTAACAATCTTGGGCTCGCTGTTCTGCTCACCTTCTCGAAGAACAGTGAGCGACTCGACCGTGCTAACGCGACACAGCCCTCCAGACTTTCAAGGACGTAGGGCCCGAGACACATCGAACCCGTTCGCCACATCATGACCACAACGAAAAGCCTGGCGCTCATTCTGGCATGCGTATTTGCCTTTTCTCAGCACGGCCACGCGCAATGTGTCGACCTGGTCGCCAGTCTCGACGACGGTCAGTTGATGCAGTCGCGGATTGCGCTGGTCGACCGTTCCACGCCTGCCGAACAGATCCGCATCCTCGCCTACATCTTCGAAATCGATCAGACCGGCGGCCTGCTGTTGCGTCATCTGGTCGAGGCGGCGCGCCGAGGCGTGCCGGTCAAGCTGCTGATCGACGGCATCGGCCCCGAGCCGCACTACCCGTTCGAGGACGAGCTCATCGTCGCCCTGCACGAGGTGGCTCCCGGCATCGAACTCCGAATCTTCCATCCACGATCGGATCTCGTCGGGATTTCGCATCGCATGCACGACAAGCTGTTTCTGGTCGGGGACACGGCCGTGATCGGCAGTACCTCGATCTGGGATGCGAGCTTCCGCAACTGGCTCAGCGAGCGCGACCTGATGGTGTCGGGCGACGCCGGCCAGGATGCTTCCTCCCTGCACGCCATGTACCAGCATTTCGCCTTGTTCTGGAATAGCCCGGAAGCGGTTCGCCCCGAGCCGGAAAAATTCCTCGAAGTCGCAAGTCCTTATCGCGTGTCGCAGGGTTATGCGACGCTGGACCCGGTGCGCATCCATTATTGGCGAGAATGGTTGATGGCTCCGCCCGACGCTGCAGCCCGGGCGGCGGACCTGGCATCTACCGATACACCGACTGCCTCCGATACGCCCGATGATCCCGCCGCTCCCGGGGCGAATTTTGATCCCGCCTGGATGCCGATCGCCTGCGAGCGCCTGCGCTATGTCCACGACTGGCCCGACAAGCGCTCGCCAGGCACGTTGCAGGACATGCTGCAGGCGTTCGATACGGCGCGGCACGAGATCCTGATCATCAACCCCTACCTGATCCTGGTGCCGGAACTGCGCGAGGCGCTTGAGCGCAAGCGGCGCGAAGGTGTCCACGTGATCCTGGTGAGCGCGTCGCTGGCGAGCATCACGCAGGAATTCCCCGCGGTCGGGCGCGCCTATGCCGACGATCTGCCCGGCTTGGTCAATGCCGGAATCGAGGTGCGCGAATATTCCGACCGGGAGAACCGCATGATGCACGCCAAGCTGATCCTCATCGACGGCCATCGATATTATCTCGGCAGTTTCAATTTCGATTCGCTGTCGGCCCGCTTGAATACCGAAAACGGCCTGTGGATAGATACCCCTGAGGATGGGCTCGATCCCTTGCAAGACAGCGTGGCGTACTTCCTGCGCAACTCAAGTTTGGTGAGCGACGCCAATGGCCGCCTTCTGGCGGATCCCGACGCGCGCTGCCGGGCCGCCGGCTGCGGCGGTGCCTGGCGGTGGGTGACGATGCTGGTCAGGCGCTTCCTCTGAGCGCGGCGTGCCCTGTCGCCAAGCTGCGTGGCCAGTTCGGGTTGCCGTCCGCACCGTGTCGCGCAGTAGTCGGCCATGAAGGGTTCTTCGACTGGATCTTCCAGATCGCCGACCATGACGCCCAGTCGGGGCGATGCCGTTACCCCGCCTCCGGCCGCCGTGCGATCCGCGCGCGCGTGGCCGGCGACGCAAGACAGGTGGCCACGGCTTCGTAGCCGGGGGCGCCAGGATACGGTGCGACGCGGGCCGGCGGGCTATGGTTGGCGGGACACAGAATGATCGCTTCGTCGGGGCCGACGGCCGACAGATCCAGCACGGCCGACGAGCGGGTCAGCATGAACAGCGGCCGCATGCCGCCGTCCCGGACGCGCTGGCGAAGCCACGCGATCAGCGCCGTCTGCGTCAGCTGGTCGAGATCCTGTTCGATCATGTCCACGACCAAAGCTCCGGTGCCGTCCGCCTCAAGGCCGGCGAGCAGCACGGTCAGCGCCGGAGATGACGTGGCGCCTTCGCCTGCGAGCCAGGCCGACGTGCGTTCGACCCGAGCCTTCAGCGCCGGATCGGCTTGCAACGCAGCGAAGGCTGCCGCGCCGTCGTTTTCCAGCCGGTCCAGCCCGATGAACGCGGCGCCGGGCAACGCGTCGGCGAGCCGATGCGCGAGTCGGGTCTTGCCGCTGCCCAGCGAACCGATGATGTAGTTCAGCGGACGGATATCGCGAAATTCGAACCATTCGCCGTCCCACGGCCAGGGGAGACTGAACGCAACGCCCGCGGCGGCTGGAGCGAGCAGGCGCGTCAATTCGCCGTCGCCGGGCAGGCGGCCGCGCGCGAGATCGGCGCGGATCGAGCGAACCCTGTCGACCTTGCCGACCAGATCCTGAATGCCGCGTTCGAGCGCCGCTTCATGCGTGGCCAATGCGTCGCTCAGGCTGCGGGCGTCACCCTCCAGCACGCTCGCGACCTGGGCCAGGCTCAAGCCTAGCGCGCGAAGCGCCGCTATGTCGGCCGCACGCGCCAGATCGTCCGGACCGTAGGCCCGGTATCCGGCCGCCGTTCGCCCGGGCGTGACCAGTCCTTGCCGCTCGTACAGCCGCAGCGCCTTGACCGATACGCCGAGCCGCATCGCGGCTTCCGATGCGCTCAGGCCGCGTGTGACATCGCTCATGGCTCACCTTCAGGTCGTCGATTCGTTGCGACCAGCATAAAGGCGATCCCAAGGGCCGGGTCAAGCGGGTTTCCGCAGGTTCTGGCCGAGTGCGAGGCGGGATCGATGGTGGCGAACCATGCGCCATCGCTCAGTCGGCGGCCGCGAACTCCTCCCGCAACGCCCGATACAGCCGCCGATACCGTGCGAGTCGCCCCGCCAGCAGATCTACCGTGGCGGCATCGGGCGTAACCGTCTCCGTGACGGGCGGCGCGACGCAGACTTCCCCAAGCGTGTCGTCCGTTGCGGCCAGACGCGCCAGCCTCGCCGCGCCGAGTGCAGCACCCACCGCACCGTCCGCATGACGCCGCATCCCGAGCCCGGTCGCATTCGCACACAGCCGCGCCCAGAACGCACTCTTCGACCCGCCGCCGATGAACGACACCGCATCGAGCGTCGTGCCGGCCGCACGCAGCGCGTCGTAGCCGTCAGCCATCGCGAACGCGACGCCTTCCATCACCGCATACGCGAGATCGTCCGCGGCGTGCTCGTTGGACAGCCCGAAGAACACGCCACGTGCATGCGCGTCGTTGTGCGGCGTGCGTTCGCCGCCGAGATACGGCAGGAACAGCGGCGCGCGAGCCGGCTCCGCGCGTTCGGCGCGCGCGGCCAGCTCACCGGCGGTGATGCCGTGCGCACGGGCGAGCCAGTCGAGGCTCGCGGCGGCGGACAGGATCACGCTCATCTGGTGCCAGCGTCTTTCGACGCAGTGGCAGAACGTATGCACGGCCGCATCCGGGTTCGGCGCGAAGCGGTCGTTGCCGGCGAACAGCACGCCGGACGTACCGAGCGACAGGAAGCCGCTGCCCGCACCCGTGACGCCCATGCCGATTGCCGAAGCCGCGTTGTCGCCGGCGCCGCCGGCGATCGTCACGGGCCCCGCGATGCCCCATTCGCGCCGCAGCGTGTCGCGCAGCTGCGCGGCGGGTGCGTTGCCTTCGACGAGGCGCGGCATCTGCGCGCGCGACAGCTCGGTCGCGGCGAGCATGCGGTCGGACCAGTCGCGGCGCGCGCAGTCGAGCCACAGCGTGCCCGACGCGTCGGACATCTCGGACACGAATTCGCCGGACAGGCGCCAGATCAGGTAATCCTTCGGCAGCAGCACCTTGTGCACCGCGCGGAACACGGCGGGCTCGTATTTCGCGAGCCACAGCAGCTTCGGCGCGGTGAAGCCGGGCATCGCCATGTTGCCGGTGATCGCGCGCGATTCCGGCACCAGCGCCTCGAGTTCGACGCATTCGGTGCCGGCGCGCGTGTCGTTCCACAGGATCGCGGGGCGCAGCACCTGGTCCGCGCGATCGATCAGCGTCGCGCCGTGCATCTGCCCCGAGAGCGCGATGCCGCGCAGCGCGGCGAAGCCGGCCGGATGCGCGGCGCGCACCGCCGCGATCGCATCGAGCATCGCGTGCCACCACGCCTGCGGACTCTGTTCCGACCAGTGCGGGTGCGGGCGGCTGATCGATAGCGCGGCCGAGCCGGTCGCGAGCGGAACCGAACGGGAATCGGTGAGGAGTACCTTGACCTCGGACGTGCCGAGATCGATGCCGAGAAAAGTCACGTGTGAAGCATCCTGTCTGGGGCGCGTGGCGGCGCACGCCGAAGCGGCGGCGCGTCGTCGCGGCCGTGCGGTTCGTTGAGCCGGTGCAGCGCGCGGAACCTCGACGGCGGCACCTGCTTCATCGCGAGAAACTGACGGTTGAAATTCGACAGGTTGTTGAAGCCAACCCGGTAGCAGATGTCGGTCACCGTCAGGTCGGAAAACATCAGCAGCTCGCAGGCCTCGTTGATGCGCAGCCGGTTCAGGTAGCGCACGAACGACGAGCCGGTATGGCGGCGGAAAAAACGCGTGAAGGTGCTGACGCTCATCCCGGCGAACGCGGCGACATCGGTCTCGCGCAGCATGCCGGGCAGGTTCTGCTGCAGGTACGACAGCACCTGGTTGATGGTCGACGACATGTAGTGCTGCGCATCGCTGCGGTAGCCGGGGCCGGCGAGCACGCGCCGCTCGCGGCACGACGACAGCCGGTCGAACAGCGACATCAGGATCTCGACGCGCCGGCAGCCGTGCGCGTTCGCGAGTTCGAGCATCAGCGGCGCGACGTCGCGGCCGACGCGGTCGGGAAACTGCACGCCGCGCGCGGCATCGTCGATCAGGTCGATCACCGGCTGCAGCTCGCTGAACGCGCCGACCATCTTCTCGATCGCATCGCGCGAGAACTGCAGCACGACGTCGCGCGACGGCACACGTTCGCCGTCGGCGAGCTCGCTGACCCAGTTGTGCGGCAGGTTCGGCCCGGTGACGATCAGGTTGCCGGGGCCGAAATCGCCGATGTGATCGCCGACGAACATCTTGCCGTGCGACGACTGGATCAGATGGATCTCGTACTCGGGATGGAAGTGCCACTTCGCGACCGAATGCGGATAGTCGTGGATCCACGCGCGGAACGATTCGTCGCGGTGGGTGGGAACGATCTCGAGATCCGGGTTCATCGTGTGCTCCGTCGGGGGCGTGCCGGCGTGCTACGAACGGGACATCGACCAGCCCGTCGCGGCGGGCGGCGTGGTGCGCGTCGCGGCCGCCGGCGGCGCCGCGTGCGCGATCGGGTTCGCGTCCGGCAGCGTGACGTTGCGCTCGGTGCCGGCGTCGAACAGATGCAGGGCTTCTTCGTCGAAGCGGAACGCTACCACGGCGCCCGGCGCGGGGGCCATCGGGGCCGGCACGAGGGCCGCGCACGGCTGGCCGCGCCAGTCCAGCGTGACGAGCGCCTCGGCGCCGAGCAGCTCGACGAGTTCCACGGTGCCGGTCAGCGCGAGCGTGCCCGGGGTCGGATCCGGTTCGGTGACGAGCCGCAAATGGTTCGGGCGGATCGCGGCCTTGACCTTCTGGCCGTCATGCAGCCGGGCGAAGCGCGGCGACGCGAGCGGCCAGCGCGCGCCGTTGCAGTCGAGCAGCACGTTCGCGCCGAGGCGCTCGATCGTGCCGTCCGCGAAGTTCATCGCCGGGGTGCCGACGAAGCCGGCGGCGAAGAGCGTGTGCGGCTGCCCGTACAGCTCGGCCGGCGTGCCGATCTGCTCGATGTGGCCGCCGCGCATCAGCACGACGCGGTCGGCCAGCGTCATCGCCTCGAGCTGGTCGTGCGTGACGTACAGCGTGGTCGTCTTCAGCCGTTGATGCAGCCGCTTGATGTCACCGCGCAACTGCGTGCGCAGCTTCGCGTCGAGGTTCGACAACGGCTCGTCGAACAGGAACACGGCCGGCGTCTTGATCATCGCGCGCGCGATGGCCGCGCGCTGCTGCTGGCCGCCCGACATCGCGCGTGGGCGGCGGTCGAGCAGTGCGTCGAGGCTCAGGATGCGCGCGACGTCGCGCACGCGGCGGTCGATCTCGTCGGCCGGCACCTTCAGGCGCCGCAGGCCGAACGCGATGTTGTCGTACACCGTCATGTGTGGATACAGCGCGTAGTTCTGGAACACCATCGCGACATTGCGCTCGCGCGACGGCAGGTCGTTGACGACCGCGTCGCCGATCACGAGCTCGCCGCCGGTGATCGCCTCGAGGCCCGCGATCATCCGCAGCATCGTCGACTTGCCGCAGCCGGACGGGCCGAGCAGCACGATGAATTCGCCGTCGGCGATCTCGAGGTCGAGCGGGTGCAGCACGGCGGGGCCGCCGTCGTAGTGCTTCGACAAAGCCTTGCAGGTGATCTGGGCCATGGCTCAATCCATTTCGATCTGAATCTTGACGTCGCGCGGGTGGCCGCTCGCCGCTTCCTCGAATGCGCGCACGCCTTCGGAAAACGGGAACGTGCGCGAGATGAACGGCTTCACGTCGATCGCGCCGGACGCGATCAGCGCGAGCGCGCGCGGAAAGATGTTCGCGTAGCGGAACACCGATTCGATGCGGCCTTCCTTCGCCTGCAGCGCGACCACGTCGAGCGGCACCGGGGCGACGGGCATCCCGATCAGCACCGCGCAGCCGCCCGGGCACATCAGGTCGACGAGGCCCGCATACGCGTTCGCGCTGCCGCTGGCCTCGAACACGACGTCCGCGCCCCAGCCGTCCGTTGCTTCGGCCACCACGTCGGCGAGCGACTGCGTGCGCACGTCGACGATCGTGACGGCGCGGTTGTCGGCGAACAGCGCGAGCTTGTCGGGCACGACGTCGGCGAGGATCACGCGCGCGGCGCCGCCGGCGAGCGCGGCAAGCGCTGTCATCGCACCGATCGTGCCGGCGCCGATCACGACCGCGAGGTCGCCCGGCTTCATCGCGGCCTTTTTCGCGGCCTGCAGGCCGATCGACAGCGGCTCGACGATCGCGCCTTCGGCGAACGACACGGTGTCGGGCAACCGGTACGTGAACGCGGCCGGATGCACGACGTACGGCGTCAGGCAGCCGTGTATGGGAGGCGTCGCCCAGAAGCGCACGTCGGGATCGAGGTTGTAGAGCCCGCGGAGCGTCGCGGGCGAATCGAAGCGCGGCACGCCGGGCTCCATGCACACGCGGTCGCCGACGCGCAGGTGCGTGACGCCGGCGCCTGTTTCAACGACGGTGCCGGACGCCTCGTGGCCGAGCACCATCGGCGCGTCGACGCGGAACGGGCCGATCCCGCCGTGAACGTAGTAATGCACGTCGCTGCCGCACACGCCGACCGTATGCACCTTGATCCGGACGTCGCCGGGGCCGACCGCCTGCGGCAAGTCGATGTCGCGCAGCGCGAGCTCGCGCGTGCGTTCGAGTACGAGCGCTTTCAACACTTCCTCCTTATTTTCCCTTGACCATCGAATTGAGCAGACGGCTCAGCATGCCGACGAACACGAGCGGCGGCAGCGCGAGCAGCACCGTCGACGCGTTGATCACGCCCCACGGCACTTCCTGGCCGAGCGACGTGAACGCGGATGCGACCACCGGCAGCGTCGCGCTGCGCGATGAAGTGAGCGCGAGCGCGATCATCAGTTCGTTCCAGACCAGCACGAAGCTGAACACGATGCCGCCGAGCAGCGTGCTCGCGCACACCGGCAGCGCGATGTGCCAGAACACCGCGTACGGGCCGTAGCCGTCGAGCGCGGCGGCTTCCTCGATCTCGCGCGGCAGCCGGCGGAACACGGGGATCGACAGCCACGTGATGGTCGATAGCGTGACGAGCAGGTACGTGACGATCATCGACAGCTTCGTGTCGTACAGCCCGAGATCGACCCAGATCGCGATCAGCGGCAGCGCGACCGCGACCGGCGGCAGGAAGCGCAGCGACAGCAGGAAGAACTGGATGTCGCGCTTGCCGCGTATTGGGTAACGCGCGATCGCATACGCGGCCGGCACGCCGAGCACCGCGCCGATCAACACGGCCGCGCCGACGATCGCGATGCTGTTGCCGAGCCCGATCAGCACCTCGGGGCTCGACAGCACCTGCTCGTAGTTCGCGAGCGTCGGCGTGAAGATGAAGCGTGGCGTGGGCGTGACGATGTCGAGCAGGTGCTTGAGCGAATTGAGCACGGCCCAGAACAGCGGGAACGCGGCGACGAGCAGGATCGCGCCGGCGATCACGACGGTCGACAGGTTCGAAACGGTCGCGGCGGTGCCGCGGCGGGCCATCAGTCGTCCCATTTGTTGACCCTCTTCCAGATGAGCGTGAAGACGAGCGTGGTCGCGATCATCATCAGCACGGCCATGCTCGACGCATAGGACACCTTGCCGGCGAGGCCGATGCCCTGCTGGTACGCATACAGGTCGAGCGTTTCGGTCGCGATGCCGGGGCCGCCCTTCGTCATCACGTAGATCAGGTCGAACGAGCGCAGCGACTCGACCATCTTGATGAACACGAGGCTCACGAGCGGCGCCTTCAGCATCGGCAGCGCGATGTACGCATGCACCTGCCACGTCGTCGCGTAGTCGAGCCGTGCGGCTTCGAGCGGCTCGGGCGGCAGCGTCTCCAGCAGCTTCAGGATCACGACCGCGAAGAACAGCCCCCATTGCCACACGTCGACGAGCGCGACCGCGTACAGCGCGAGATGCGGATCGGCGAGGAACGCGGTGTTCTCGATCCCGAGCGTGCCGAGCAGCCAGCTCAGGATGCCGGTGAGCGGCGCGTACATGAACTTCCAGATGAACGCGGCCGATACGCGCGGCAGCAGCACCGGCAGGATCAGCACCAGCGACGCGAAGCGGCGCCAGCGGCCGTGCACGCGCTCGAACAGGAACACGGCCAGCGCGATCCCGACCAGCACCGCGCCGGCCACCGTGACGACTTCCCACAGCACCGACACCTCGATCGCGTTCAGGAAACGCCGGTCGGATGCGAGCCGGATGAAGTTGCGCAGGCCGACGTATTCGCTGTCCGGGTAGCGCAGCACGCGGTTGCGCAGCGCGAGGTTGATCGCGGCGACCGTCGGGACGAGGCTCAGGACCGCGAGCAGCGCGAGCGTCGGCGCGAGGAACACCCACGGCAGGCTCGTGCGGTCGCGGCGCGCGCGGCCGCGCCGGGCGGACGGGGTGGAAGGCGGGGCAGGGGCCGGACGGACGCCGAGCGCGCGTCCGTCGGCACCGTCATTTGCGAGCGCCATGTTCGAGCGCATCCTTCGCGTACTGGGCCGCGTCGTCGAGCGTGCCGCGGATATCCGTCTGCGTGCCGGTGAACACCTGCTCGAGCGCGATGCCGAGGTTGTCGCCGATGTCGGGCCATTGCGGCGTGCGCCAGATCGTCACCTGCGTGA
Source organism: Burkholderia sp. Ac-20384 (assembly GCF_017104605.1). Taxonomy (NCBI): domain Bacteria; kingdom Pseudomonadati; phylum Pseudomonadota; class Betaproteobacteria; order Burkholderiales; family Burkholderiaceae; genus Burkholderia; species Burkholderia sp. Ac-20384. Next base: position 60,511 of record NZ_JAAGPE010000011.1, read on the forward strand.
CCGGGTTGGTGTCGTTCAGCCCGGCCTGGATCTGCGGCGCGACGTGCTGCTTGAAGTACGGGCTCGCGATCGTGCTCGACCGGTTGTAGTCGCTGAACACGCCGTTGCGCAGCCGCGCCTGCTCCTGGTCCTTGCTGGTCGCCCACGCGATGAAACGGCCGGCAGCCATCCGCGTGCAGTCGTCCTTCGCGCCGACCGCCGAGATCGCGAAGCCGTGGCCGTACGCGGCCGACGGCAGCGGCGCGGGCGGGCGCGTGTAGCCGACCTTGCCGGCCACGCTCGACTTGCTCGCATCCTCCATCCAGTCCGCGAACGGCGTCGATTCGATCATGAACGCGACCTTGCCCGAGCGGAACGCTTCGAGCGCGTTGCTCCAGTCGTAGGTCGCGGCGCCCGGCGGCGCGTACTTGAACAGGTCGCTGTAGAGCTGCGTGGCCTTCACGGCGGCCGGCGAGTTGAACGCGGGCTGGCCGCCCTTGTCGGTCCACGCGCCGCCCATCCCGAGCATGAACGGCGACCAGCGCCACACGTTCATCCCCGAGCCGCGCTGGCCGCGCGCGACCCAGCCGTACAGCTTCGGCGGCGCGTTGAGCTTCTTGATCGCAGCGACGAGCTGGTCGAGCGTCTTCGGCACCGGGATGTGCGCGGCGTCGAGCAGGTCGCGGCGGTAGAACAGGAAGTCGCCGCCGCCGATCAGCGGTGCGAAGTACGCGACGCCGTTGTAGCTCGCGACCGCGCGGCGGCCGGGCAGGAAGTCGTCGTAGTCGTATTCCTTCGGGTAGTACTTGAGGAGCGGCACGATCCAGTTGGCCGACGCGAATTCGGCGACGTTCGCCTCGTCGACGTAGTAGATCTGGTACGAGCCCGCGCCGGTCGACGCGTCGAGCCGCGATTTCGCGCGGCGGTCGTTTTCGCCGAAGTAGCTGATCTCGACCTTGGTGCCGCTCTTCTTCTCGTAGTCGGCCAGTGATTTCTCCATCACCGTCAGGCCGAGACTCTTCTGCGCGAGCACCCGAAGGGTCGGCACCTTGCAGACCTGCGCGGCCGCGACGCCCGGCAGACAGGCGCCGAGCAGCACGCCGGCTGCGACGATTCGCATCTTGTTCACCCGTGTCTCCTTGATTCTGCTTGTTCGAATGCCGTCGATGACGGCAGGAACAATGGTGTGACGGGGGCGATGCGATCACCACATCAAAAGAATTCGCGGACCGATACTTTTTGCTCAGGTCGGGTCGTGCGATGCACAAAATGTGGTGGTGGGGCGACAGGCGGGCCGGCGGCGGCGTGACCGAGCAGGTTCGGCCCGCGCGTGGCACCATCGCCGGCATTGCGCCTGCGCCCAGTCGAAACGGATGATGAACAAATTTACCGACATGAGTACGTTCGTGGCCGTGGTCGAGGCAGGGAGCTTCTCTGAAGCCGCCCGCCGCCTCGGCACCACCAAGTCGATCGTCAGTACCCGTATCCAGAAGCTCGAGCGACGCCTCGCCTGCGCGCTGCTCAAGCGTGGCCGTTCACTGCAACTGACCGATCCGGGGCAGCGCTTCTTCGAGCAAGCGCGGCAGCTTCTGCAGGAACTCGAGCGCATCGAGGGTGAAGTGAACGAAGCCGGCTCGAGCCTGAGCGGCAACCTGAAGCTGTCCGTGCCGGTCACCTTCGTCGCGCGCTATCTCGCGCCGCTGCTCTCGCGTTTCGCGGACATGTATCCGGCGCTGTGCCTCGACGTCGAAGCGGACGACCGGCTGTCGAATCTGCAGGACGGACATTTCGATGCGGCGATCCGTCTCGGCCCGCTCGCCGATTCCAGCCTGGTCGCCCGCCCCGTCACCGTCAACCGGCACCTGATCTGTGCGAGCCCGGGCTATCTCGAGCGGCGCGGCAGGCCGGTGCATCCCGACGACCTGCCGCAACACGACGGCTTGCTCTATCTGAATCGCGAACCGCACGGGATGTGGAGCCTGCCGCTCGAGTACGAAAAGCAGTCGTTTCGCGTCAGGGTGCGGATGCGGACCGATTCGGGTTTCCAACTGCTTGCCGGCGCGATCGCCGGGCTGGGGCTCGCGATCCTGCCGACCTTTCTGGCGTCCGACGCGCTGGTGTCCGGCGAGCTCGTGTCGGTACTGCCGGAATATGCGCCGTCCGGCGGGCAGGTCAATGTCGTCTATCGCAAGACGGTTCGCACGTCACCCAAGATCCAGGCGCTGGTCCGGTTCCTGGAGGAGGAGATCGGCCATCCGGCCCGCTGGGACATGCCGCTGATCGAACGCGGCCTGCTTCCGCATCCTTCGCCTGCCTGAACAGGCCGTCGCCTCGCCGGCGGGGGCGGCGCGCATGACGGGCAGACGCGAGCGTTCGGAAAAAGCGAACCGCGGGTTCGGCTTCCGCTAGCTATCCGGTCGCAGGGCCCGACCGTACTGTGGCACACGCATTCAATGGAGAAAGCGTCTGCCATGAAGAACACCACGCTGCATCATCCCGCGCGCCGCGTCATGCTCGCGCAAACCCTCGCCCATTCGGCGACGCTCGCTGTCGGATCGCTGCTCGGCGCCGACGCGGTCGCGGCCAGTTCGGCGAGTTCGTCGAGTTCGTCGAACGCGTCCAGTTCGGGCGCCGCGGACACATCGCCCCGAACCCCGACCGGAAGCGGCCCGCGAACCGTCGATGTGCTGGTCGTCGGCGGCGGTTCCGCCGGCGCCGTCATGGCGGCGCGCCTGAGCGAGAAGGCCAGCCGCCACGTCCTGTTGCTCGAGGCCGGGCACAACTATGCCGCGTGGGACTACCCGCACGTGATCGCGAGCAGCGATATCGTCGGTGGCGATGCGCGGCATGAATGGGGCTATCGCACGCAGGCCGGCTACATCGATCACCCGATCAACGCACTGCGCGGCAAGGTGCTGGGCGGCAGTTCGGCGATCAACGGGGCCGTTGCCATTCGCGCGCGGCCGCAGGACCTGAAAAACTGGAATCTCCCGGGCTGGTCGTACGAGGAGATGCTGCCGTCGTTCCGGCGGCTCGAGCATCGCGACAACGACAGCGTGTCGCACGGTCAGGCAGGGCCGCTGCCGGTGCGGCAACTGACGCGCGAGGACATCACGCCGATGCAGCGCGCGTTCGTCGATGCGACGATCGCGAACGGTTATCGCGCGATCGAGGATTTCGACGGCGCGGACGCCAACGGCGTCGGCCCGTATCCGATGAATATCGTCAACGGTGTGCGCGTCAACACGGGCATGGCCTACCTGACCAACGAGGTCCGGGCGCGGTCGAACCTGACGATTCGCGGCGGCGCGCTGGTCGATCGCGTGCTGTTTGCGCAAGGGCGGGCCATCGGCGTGCGGCTCGACAACGGTGAGGAAATTCACGCGAACGAGGTGGTCCTCAGCGCGGGCGCGTACGGTAGCGCGGCCATTCTGCTGCGTTCGGGCATCGGGCCGGGTGCCGACCTGCGTGCGCTGTCGATTCACGAGGTGGCCGCGTTGCCGGTGGGCCAGCGCCTGAAAGATCATCCGTTCTACTACAACGCGTATGCGGCACGCCCCGACCGGATCGGCGATCAGTCGCCGTCGATCGGTGCGTTCCTGTGGACGAACAGTTCGACGGCGCAGCACGGCGATCTCGACCTGCACATCACCGCGACGCATCTGTTCCCGCACGACCAGAGCCCGACCAAGGTCGGCTTCGTGCTCGCGGTCGCGCTCACGCGGCCGTTGTCGGTCGGCTCTCTGAAACTCGCGAGCCGGCAGGCAGGAGACGCGCCCGTGATCGACCTGAATTTCCTCGGCGAAGCGCAGGATCGCGCGCGGCTGCTCGAAGGCATCAAGCTGGCGCGCCGCATCGGCCGCACCGCGCCGCTGTCCGGTCTCATTCATTCGGAACTGAATCCGGGGCCGGGCGCGGAATCGGACGAACGGATCCTGGCGTCGGCGCGCTCGACGCTCGACACGTACCACCATCCGACTTCGACCGCGCCGATGGGCGTGATCAACGATCCGCATGCCGTCGTCGATCTCGAAGGGCGGGTGCATGGCGTGAGCGGCCTGCGTGTCGTCGACGCGTCGATCTTTCCGGATGCGATTTCGGTCGCGACCAACATCACCACCATTGCGACGGCCGAGCATATCGCCCGCCGCTACAGCTGACCGGGGAACGTCATGAATGTTGCTGCGCCCGTATTGAACTGGATCGACGGCAAGTGGGTGGATTCGCCCGCGCATCGCGATTCCGTCGACCCCGCGACCGGCTCGGTAATCGGCCGTTATGCCGACGGCGGCGAGCCCGAAGCGCGCGCGGCGATCGACGCGGCCCTGCGTGCGTTTCGCGACACGCCGTGGAAGCACGATGCCGCGCTGCGTGCCCGCGTGCTGGACGAACTGGCCGCCGCGTTCGAGCGGCATGCCGACGCGCTGATCGACCTGCTGGCGCTCGAGAACGGCAAGATCAAGCCCGAAGCGCATTTCGAAGTGTCGATGGTGCCGTCGAAGCTGCGCTACTACGCGGCGCTGGCGCGGGCCGAAACGGGCCGCAGCGGAACGCCGCGGCCGGACGTCGTGTCGCTCGTGCTGCGCGAGCCGATGGGCGTTGCCGGCATCATCGTGCCGTGGAATTCCCCCGTGGTGCTGATGGTGCGCTCGCTCGCGCCGGCGCTGGCGGCGGGGACGACGACGGTCGTCAAGATGCCGGGCCAGACCGCGCAGACCAATGCGCTCGTGTCGCGGATCCTGTCCGAAGCGCCGTCGCTGCCGCGCGGCGTCATCAATCTGTTCAGCGAATCGGGTGCGGACGGATCGAAGACCCTGATCGCCTCTCCCGACGTGCCCGTCATCAGCTTCACGGGCTCGACCGCGACCGGGCGCGCGATTTCCGCCGTCGGTGCGCAGCGGCTCAAGCGCTTCGGCCTCGAACTCGGCGGAAAGACGCCGCACCTGGTGTTCGACGACACCGATCTCGATGCGGCCTTGCCCGTCATCGAAAAATCGCTGACGGTGTTTGCCGGACAATTCTGCATGACCGGCTCGCGCCTGCTGGTACAACGCGGCATCGCCGACGCGGTGCGTGCGCGTCTCGCGCAACGCCTGGCCACGGTGCGGGTCGGCCCGGCCGCCGATCCGCTCAGCGACATGGGGCCGCTGATCGACAAGCCCAACGTCGAGCGTGTCGATCGCGCCGTTGAAGAGGCGATCGCGGCGGGCGCGAAAGTGGTCGTGCGCGGCGGCCCGGTGACCGATGGCGAACTGGCGCGCGGCGCGTTCTATCGCCCGACGTTGCTCGAAGTCGACAGCCCACGGCTCGATATCGTCCAGAAGGAAACCTTCGGGCCCGTGATGACGATGCAGGTGTTCGATACCGAGGCGGAAGCCGTCGCGCTGGCCAACGACAGCGAATATGGCCTGGCCGCGGCGGTCTGGACGCGCGACGTGCAGCGTTCGATGCGGGTTGCACGGTCGCTTCAGGCCGGCACGATCTGGATCAACGACTGGGCGAAGGTCTACGACGAGTTCGAGGAGGGCGGGTATCGGCAATCGGGTCTCGGCCGTCTCAACGGCGCGGCCGCGATCGACGACTTCATCGAATACAAGCACATCACGCTGACGACCGGAGACGCGCTGTGAAAGCCAAGATCGGCCGCACGAATGCGGCGCGTTTGTTCGGGTTCTGATCCGGGCGGGAGCGGAAAGCGGGATACGTTCCGCTGCTGTGACTGACGGCACGTGGCGCGCTGATGGGCGTCGCGTGCCGTTTCGGTGTGGATGCGTGAGCGTCAGTGTGCGTTCCCGGTAGCGGGAGCCGCGCCGACGTCGATCCGGTACACCCGCAGCGCGTTGTCATGCCAGATCGCGCGGCGTTGGGCGTCTTCAAGGTGCGCCATCGCACGAGCGAACGTGCGCAGCAGCGCCGGATACGACACACGCAGCCCAGCCACCGGAAAATTGCTGGCGAACAGGCAGCGCTGCGCGCCGAAGATCGCGATCGTGTCTCGGATGATCCGTGCGTTGTCCGCCTCGTTCCACACGGCATCGCGCAAGCCGAGTTCGGAGATCTTCACGGTGACACGCGGCGACGCGGCAAGCGCCACCATGCCGCGCCGCCATCGCGCGAGCCCTGCATCCGAGCGATCCCACGGCAGCCCCGCATGTTCGAGCACGACGTCGACATCCGGTGTATCGGCCAGCAGCGCAGCCGCTTCCTCGAGATGCCAGAACGGCACGCGCAGATCCCAGCTCAGGCCGTGCGCGGCGAGGCGTTCCAGCGCGGCCGGCCAGCGCGGATCGCGCAGCGTGCCCGGCCCGTCGGCCGACGCATCCGGCGAAGCCGCGGTCTGCGGCTTGAAGCGCACGCCGCGCACGCGTGGCCATGCGCCCTGCTCGGCGAGCCGTTCATCCGCATCGCCGGCCAGCAGGTCGACCCACGCGACGATCGCCGACGGCAGCCCGTGCGACGCCGCGACTTCATGCAGCCAGCGCGTTTCCGCGAGTGCCTCGTCGCGCGCCCGCTCGGCCTCGACGTGCACGCTGGCGACGAGCGGTGCGCGTTGTGCCGCGTGCCGGAGCTCGTCGACCCCGAAATCGCGGCACAGCGTCGTGTAGTCGCCGAACATGAAGCGCGCCGGATCGTAGTGCTCCTGCAGCCACGGATAGTGCGCGCCCGCATCGAGCCGCCACAGGTGGTGATGCGCATCGACGAGCGCATCCGGCATGCCGTCGAGCGGCGACGCGTCACGCATGTCAGCGGGCTCCGGCGAGCACGTACGACGCGTCGGGCTCGCGCAGCGTCGCCAGTGCGCCGACGAACCGCCACGTATCGAGATCGAGCTCGCGCACGTAGTCGTCCTGGAACGATACGTATGCGACGCGCCGCGACGGATGGAACGACAGCGCGGTCGGGTTCGCGGGCAGCGCGATGCGCTCGATTTCCTCGAGCTGCCGCGCATCGAACACGGAAATCGACCGCTCGCCCGAATTGGTCAGCAGCAGCAGGTCGCGGCCGTCCGGCGCGCTGGTGCGGTAGATGCGGTTCGGATCGCTGCGCGTCTTCACGCGGCGGCCGCAGCTCATCGTTTCCGTGTCGATCTCGACCAGCGTATCGTCGCCGCGATTCGCGACGAACAGCGTGCGCTCGTCGCTCGACAGCGCATTGCCTTCGGGGCGCGGGCCGGGCATCACCGCGCGCGGCGCGACTGTCGCGTCGCGCGGATGGAATTGCGTGACGGTATTCGACAGCAGGTGCACGCCGTACGCGCGGCTCGCATCGCGCGTGAGCGTGACGAGGTGCGTCTTCACGCCGCCGGACGGCACGGCCATGTTCGGCACGGGCTGCTTGGTCGGCTCGTCGAACACGAGCAGCATGTCGTGCGCCTCGCTCATCGCGTACAGCCGGCCGTCGCGGTCGCTCGCCATCCCGTGCGGCCGGTAGTACGGCCACAGGTCGAGCATGCGCGTGTGCGTGCGTTCGACGAGATCGATCTCGGCGATCCGGTGGTCGCCTTCATGGCCGCGCGACCACGCGGTCTCGATCCCGAAGATGCCGACGTACGCAAAGCGCTCGTTCACGTCGACGGTGAACTCGTGCGGGAAGTTCGGCAGCACGACGTGCTTGAGCGCGGTTTTCGTGTCGAGGTCGTAGAAGCTGAAGGTGTGGGCGCATTTCTGCACCAGCAACAGGATGTCGTTCATGGTGGTGTCTCCGTCAATTCGTCAGCAAGCCTGCGTATTCATGTATCCGGTCTCAGTCCTCGCAGCGCTTCGGCAGCGTCAGCGCGAGCAGGCCGGCCACCGCGAGCGTGATCGCGAGGCTGTACACGCCGGCCGCGGCGCTCACGTGCTGGGTCAGCACGCCGACCGCATACGGGCCGCAGAAGCCGCCGAGATTGCCGAGCGCGTTGATCAGGCCGCGCGCGCTGCCGGCCGTCTCGACGCTGCAGAGCTTCGGCGGAATCGCCCAGAACACGCCGGCGGCTGCCTGCAGGAAGAAGCCGCAGCCGATCAGGAACGCGAACGACACGGCCATCGACGCATGCGTGAGCACCGACAGCGCCAGGCACGCGGCGAAGCCGACCAGCGGCAGCAGCACGAACAGGCGGCGCTTGCCGGTTCGGTCAGACAAATACGACGTGACGAACATCCCGATCACCATCGCGACATACGGGAGCATCGCGAGCAGGCCGATCTTGCCCATCCCGGTGTGCGTGAGGTTTTTCAGCAGGGTTGGCAACCACATCGTATAGCCGTAGATGCCGACCTGATAGCAGAAGTTGATGGCGATCAGCAGCCAGATCGTCGGGTTGCGCAGCATCTCGCCGAACGACGCGGCCGCCGGCGTGCCGGCCGCGCGCTTGCGTTCCTGTTCTTCGCGCAGCGCGTCGAGGATGTAGGCCTTCTCGCGCGGCGACACCCAGCGTGCGGTCTCCGGGCCGTCGTCGGCGAACATCAGCCACACGACGAGGCACAGCAGCGACAGCGCGCCCGCACTGAAGAACAGGTGATGCCAGTCGTACGCGGCGAGGATGAAGCCGGACAGCGGCGCGGTGATCATGCCGGCGAGCGGCACGAACATGATGACCATCGCATTCGCGCGGCCGCGTTCGCGGTCGGGAAACCAGTGGCTGACCATCGTCAGCACGACGGGCAGCATCCCGCCCTCGGCCACGCCGAGCAGGAAGCGCAGCGTCAGCAGTTGCCAGGTGTGCGTGACGAGCCCGGTCAGCACCGACAGCACGGCCCAGCTCACGAGCGACCACGCGATGAAGGTCTTGCCGCTGCCGAGCGCCGCGCGCCGGCCGCCGGGAATCTGCAGGAACAGGTAGCCGAAGAAGAAGATGCCGCCGGCGAGGCCGGCCATCGTCGCGTCCATGCCGAGATCGGCGTTCATCCCGCCGGGCATCGCGAACGCGATGTTCACGCGGTCCATGTAGGAAATGATGCAGGCGAGCAGCAGCGGCGGAATCACGCGCAGCCAGCGGCGGCGCGGAATGGCTTCGCCGGCTTCGTATGCCGGGGTGGCCGGGTTCAACAGGGTCATGGTGTCTCCAGTCTGGGTGGTGGGCGGCGGCGGTCTTCTGATGGACCGCTGTCACGCCGTGACGCGCCGGTGTCGTACCGGCCGCCGGTGCGCAACGCCCTGCGGCGTTGCACGGTTGAACCGATGCCTGGTGCCTAGCGCTTAGCGCCCCCAGCGCAGCACGATCGGATCGAGCCGCCGCGCCGCGTCGAGCAAACCGGCGCGCACCTGTGGATGCAGCTCGGGCCACGGTGAGCGGGGCTGGTCGCACGCGATCACGCCGCCTTCGAGCATCAGCGCTTTCGCGGTCAGGAAGCCCGACTGACGGTTCTCGTAGTTGATCAGCGGCAGCCAGCGCGCGTACTGCTCGACGGCTTCTTCGCGGCGGCCGGCGAAATACGCGTCGGTGATCCGGCGAATCCCGTCCGGATAGCCGCCGCCCGTCATCGCGCCGGTCGCGCCGGCATCGAGATCGGCGAGCAGCGTGATGCCTTCCTCGCCGTCCCACGGCCCCTCGATCGCGTTGCCGCCGAGCGCGATCAGCTCGCGCAGCTTCGACGCGGCGCCGGCCGTCTCGATCTTGAAGTACGACACCGCGTCGATCTCGCGGGCGAGCGACGCGAGGAACGGCGCGGACAGCGCAACGCCGCTCGCGGGTGCGTCCTGGATCATCAGCGGAATGTCGAGGCCGTCGGCGGCTTCGCGGAAGAACGCGCGCACCTGCGCTTCGGGCACGCGGAACGTCGCGCCGTGGTACGGCGGCATCACCATCACCATCGCCGCGCCGAGCGCCTGCGCATGGCGGTTGCGTTCCGCGCAGATCCGCGCGCTGAAGTGCGACGTCGTGACGATCACCGGCACGCGGCCCGCGACATGCTCGAGCGTGGTGCGCGTGATCAGGTCGCGCTCGTCGTCGCCGAGTGCGAATTGCTCCGAATAATTCGCGTGGATGCAGATGCCTTGCGAACCGGCATCGATCATGAAGTCGAGGCAGCGGCGCTGGCCGTCGAGATCGAGCGCGCCGGTCGCGTCGAAGATCGTCGGCGCGACCGGAAAGACGCCCTGGTAGCGTGCGTTCATAAGGGGCCTCACTCGACGATGTCGAACTGGTCGAGGAACTCGGTCTTCAGTGTGAGACCGAGGCCCGGCACGTCGTCGCGCAGTTGCACGAAGCCGTTCTCGGCCACCGGCTCGCCGTCGAAGATGTAATAGAACAGCTCGTTGCCGACCTCGACGTCGAACATCGGGAAGTACTCGCTCATCGGCGACGCGAGCGTGCTCATCGTCAGGTGATAGTTGTGCATCTGGCCCGCATGCGGAATCACCGGCACGCTGTACGCCTCGCACAGCGCGTTGATCTTGTGCGCCATCGTGATCCCGCCGACGCGGTTCGTGTCGTACTGGACGACCGACACGGCCTTGCGGTCGAGCAGCTGCTTGAAGCCGTACAGCGAGAACTCGTGCTCGCCGCCGGAGATCGGGATGCGCGTCAGCTGGTTCAGCTCCGCGTAGCCGTCGATGTCGTCGGCGATCACCGGTTCTTCCAGCCAGCGCGGCTGGTATTTCTCGAGCTTCGGCAGGATGCGCTTCGCGTACTCGAGGTTCCAGCCCATGTAGCACTCGAGCATCAGGTCGTTGTCGTAGCCGATCACCTCGCGGATCGCCGCGACCGACTTCAGGTTCTCGGTCACGCCTTGCTGTCCGTGCGCGGGCCCGTAGCCGAAGCGCATCTTGAACGCGCGGAAGCCTTCCTTCAGGTAGCGCTGCGCCTCGTCCTGCATCTCCCGCAGGTCGGTGCGGTAGAGCTTCGAGTAGTAGCAGGGGATCTTTTCCTTGGTGCGGCCGCCGAGCAGCTTGAACACGGGCTTGCCGACGCTCTTGCCGAGGATGTCCCAGATCGCGATGTCGACCGCCGAGATCGCCGCCATGCCGATGCCCTTGCGGCCCCACGCGTGGGTTGCGCGATACATCCGCTGGTTCAGGTATTCGTAGTCCCACGGGTCCTGGCCGATCACGAGCGGCGCGAGGTACTGGTCGATGATCACCTTCGCCACATGCGGCGCGAGCGCGACGTTGCCGAGGCCGACGATGCCGTCGTCGGTCTCGACTTCGACGACCGTCCACGAATGGAAGCGGAACGTGCTCATCGTTTCCTGCGGCGCGTACAGCAGGTCCATCGCGTTCGAGCAGAAGTTGCCTTGAGGCGGGACGGTCTTGCCTTTCCACTGGAATACGCGGGCGCGGACGGAACGGATTTTCATGAGGGTGTCTCCGGGAATCGATGTTGTCGTGTGTGAGGGGGGCGCGAACGTCACGCCGATACGGTGGAAGTGCGGCGCGCGGCACCCATCCGGCACGCGATCTGCAGCGCCTGCCAGGTCGCGCCGACGTCGGCCGTGCCGCGGCCCGCGATGTCGTACGCGGTGCCGTGCGCGGGCGTCGTGATCGGCACGGGCAGCCCGCCCTGCACGGTCACGCCGCGTGAGAAGCCGAGCAGCTTGATCGCGATCTGCCCCTGGTCGTGGTACATCGTGACGATCGCCTGGTAGTCGCCGGCCTGCGCCTTGAGGAAGATCGTGTCGGCGGGGAACGGGCCGTGGAACGGCGCGTCGGTCGGCCAGTCGCGCGACTGCAGCTGGCGCACGGCCGGCTCGATGATGTCGACTTCCTCGCGGCCGCAGCTGCCGCCGTCGCCGCCGTGCGGGTTGAACGCGGCGATCGCCACCTTCGGCGCCGCGACGCCGTTCGCGAGCAGCGACCGGTAGATCAGTTCGGAGGCCTGTTCGATCCGCTCGATGCTCAGGTAGCCCGGCGCATCCTTCAGCGGAATGTGCGACGAGATGCGCGCGGTCCACAGCTCGCCGAGCGTGTTGAATTCGCAGAAATAGCCGGTCACACCGAGTGCTTCGGCGAAGTGGTGCAGCTCGTCCTCGTGCTTCAGGCCGCCGAGCTTCATCGCGTATTTGTTCAGCGGCGCGAAGCAGATCGCGTCGATGTCGCCGGCGAGCGCCGCGTCGAGGCACAGGTCGAGCACGGTCAGCGTCGAGCGGCCGCCGGCCGCGCCGGGCTGGCCGACCGTGACGTCGGCCGGATCGATCGTGTCGATGGCGACGAACGCGGCGCGCGCGGTCGACGGCCGGCTGCGCGCGGCGGCGAGCGAGGCGACGGGCTCGACGTCGACCGTCACGCCGGCAACGCGCTGGCCGGCTTCCCACAGCCAGCGATCGCCGATCAGCACGAGGTTCGCGTGGGTAGTGGCGTCGGGGCGGGCGAGCAGTTTCGCGATCAGCTCGGCGCCGATGCCGGCGGGGTCGCCGAGCGTCAGCGCGACGACGGGCAGGGCGGCGGTGGACGAGGGGGTGTTCATGCTGTGTCTCCTGTGGCGGCGCGGGGCCGTTGGTCTATGGGGTTGATGCTAGGTAGACGGAATGAGTCGGTAAATTGAAAACTCTTGATGAATCGATAACCTGGAGTAATCAAAGATGGGCTCGATCGACCGACGAGACTCGACGCCGCAGTTGCTGAACCGGCTGCGCATGCGGCAGATCGCGCTGCTGCTGGCCGTGGACGAATGCTCGACGCTGCGCGCGGCCGCCGACCAGATGGGCCTCACGCAGCCGGCCGCGACGAAGATGCTGGCTGAGCTGGAGAGCGCGCTCGGCCAGAGGCTGTTCGATCGCGTCGGGCGCGGGCTCGTGCTGAACCCGGCCGGCGAGCGCGTGCTCGGCTATTTCCGCGGCATTCGCGGCAGCGTCGAAGCGCTGAACCGCGAGCTCGGCGAGCTGCAGCTCGGCAGCGCAGGGCGGCTCGCGATCGGCAGCATCATGGCGGCGTCGCCGGGGCGGCTCACCGAGGCGCTGGTGCAGTTGAAGGCGCGTTACCCGCTGCTGGCGATCGACATCGCGGTGGATACGAGCGACCGGCTGATGCCGCAGCTTCTTGAAGGCGTGCTCGAAGTGGTGATCGGGCGCCACGTCGGGACCGATTGCGACTTCCGTGTGGTGGACGACGAGGCGCTCGCGATCATCGCGGGCCGCGACCATCCGCTCGCGGGCGCGGGGCCCGTGGCGTTCGACGCGCTGCTCGACTACGCGTGGATCCTGCAGCCGGCCGGCAGCCCGGCGCGCGAGGTCGTCGAGCGTGAGTTCAACGCGCGGCACCAGCCGATGCCGCGCGGGCTGGTCGAAACGGGGTCGATCCTGACCACGATGAACCTCGTCGACCGTTCGCCGATGCTCGGCGTGATTCCGCTGACGGTGGCGCAGCGAAATGCGGAGCACGGGCTCGTCGCGATCATCGATTACACGCTCGAACAGAAGCTGCCGTCGTACGGCAGTCTTGTGCGGCGCGACCGGCCGCTGAGCATTCCCGCGCAGCAGTTTCTCGCGCTGTTTCACCGGGAAGGGGGCGGGGATGATGGCGGCGTGTAACGGCGTGGTTTGCCAGCCGAGGCGACCGAGCCAGCCGCGTCGGCCGAGGTGGCCGAATCAGCCGCGCTGGCCTAGTCAGCCGGGCAAGCCGAATCAGCCAAGTCGGCCGAACCAGCCGCGCCGACCGAGCCCTCCGAGCCAACCGAGCCAACCGAGCCAACCGAGCCAACCGGGTCATCCGACCCAGCCGACCCAGCCGACCCAACCGAATCAACCGACCCAGCCAAACCACCACCATCACGAACCGCAGTGAATCGTGAAGCCGCCGCCAGCAAGACCGCTGACGCAGCCGAACCCGAACCAAACGGCGTCAGCGCACAGACGGCGCCGCAGGCGCCTCGGCGAGCGCCGGTATCGATTCCGCCAGCGTGCGTTCCGGGCGAATCCGCAGCGCGGCGACGATGCCGATCAGCAGCATCGCGACCGAGCCGATGAACGGCACGGTCCAGCTCCCCGTGCGATCGACGAGATAGCCGAACAGGATCGGCGACAGGATCCCCGAGATCGCGGAGCCCGCGTTCATCATCCCGCTCGCGATGCCGGCGTGGGCCGGCGCGATGTCGCTCGGCACGGCCCAGATCGGCCCGATCGTCAGTTCGAGGCACAGGAACGACCCCGACAGGCACAGCGCGACGCCGGCCGTCGAGTGCACGACCGCGAGCGGCAGCAGGCACACGAGCGCGCCGACGAAGCTCGCGACGATCACGCTCTGGCGCGACAGCGCGAGGTTGCCGGTCTTCCGGTAGATCCGGTCGCACATCCAGCCGCCGAGCGTGTCGCCGACCACGCCCGCGAAGAACACACCGGACGCGAACAGCGCGGTCGACTTCAGGTTCAGCCCCTGGCCGTTCAGGAAGAACGTCGGCAGCCACGTGAAGAACAGCCACGCGGTCCAGCCGTAACAGAAGTAGACGAAGATGGTCGGCGCCATCCGGCGGAACAGCGGCCCCCACGGCGTCGGGCCGGCGGGCGGCGCGGCG